>JACRCA010000375.1 GCA_016234425.1 Deltaproteobacteria bacterium
AACGCCACCACGGCCAAAAATAACAGAGAACCTTGTTTCCAGTTCATTCTGCCATGCCCTCCTTTACTGGTTGGGCGGAGTCACATTTGGTACCACCTGGATCCAACCGCCCGGACCTCATCTGAGACGATCGATTCTTTCCTTTTTTCTTTTCTAATATACCAACTTTTTAAGAATTTTGGAAGTGTGAAAAAAGTTGTCATTCCAAATCTAAATTGTCGCGCCTTCGGGGCCTTGGTACATCCTGGTATTGGCGCTCATTAATCTCGTAACGGGCAATCCTCTCGCCCCCACACTCGATACTCAAGGTCCTCCCTTTTAGCTTCGTCCATACCCATCGATCCGGAATTCGATAATAATGCCCATAATAAGAAACCATCCCCGTCCTCAGTACCTTCCTGGGCTCCTCATGGACCAAAATAAATTCCCGCTCCTCAGGAGTAAGCTTCCTCAAAGAAGGTTCTCTCGGGACATTTTAGATTTGGAATTCCAGGGACAAATTAGATTTGGGATACCAAAAAGTGATACGCCGGCCTGCAAAAAGAAATGTCGCCTTTTTACACAGAAAGCGACACCAACTGGCTAGCAAAATAGAAGTCCGAATACCTCTTCTTATTCTTATCCGGAACAAGCCCGGAATATACCCCCCTTATCGATTACCAGTTGAAGTGTACACATTTTGGTATAACCTGTCAAAGATTGATTACAGGAAGTAAGTCCTAAGAAAAGGGAGTGTTGACTCCAACTACAACTTATCAGTTTTTTCGTGGGTGAATTCTGAATTCAATTAGGTCCCCAACTTGTCATCAATTACCTTTCATCCGCCTACGCAGGAGACCACGGCCTTGGCCGTGGAGGAATGCGTAACTCCGGAAGGAATCGTCTCAGCGATGCATCCACATGCTTCGGCGGATTTCGCTCACTGGCGGATGACCCACCGAAGCCTTGGCGCTTGCGCCCCGAAGCGAGCTTCAGCGCCCAGGGGCGTAGACGGGTATGGTTATGGGAGACCACGGGCTTGCCCGTGGGGCTTCATAGCCCTATGCATTTTTGCGTCAAGTGTGATCAATTCTCCTTGGAGTTCTAAGGCAAGCCAAATATAACAGGCATCATATGTTGTGAGACCGGTATCCTCGGCTAATTCGATGACAGCTAAATGGTCCACTTCGATTATCTCGATGTTGAGTCTTCTTGCAAGATTGAAGGCTTCTAAGATCAGGGTCTTTTGTGACGGATGAGCTTTAATTTTCTTTAGGCAAATACTTGCCAATTCAAACCAGATAAGAGATGGTGCGACCATAGGCTCATCTGATAATGCATCTGAAATTTTTTCAGCCTTGGGTTCCCCGAATACCAAGGCACCCAATGCCGAAGCATCAACGACGCGAACGCTCATCTCTTTCTTTCCTGATTAATCTCGCCGCCTCCTCAGGTGTTTTCAATCCAGAAGCTCTAATTTTTGAAAGAAGTTCTGCAGGCATTAGGCTACGTCGATTTCCAAGGTTTTCTTCCAAGATAGCCATGAGTTCCCCTTGAAGAGACCGATGATGCCGGGCAGCCCGCTTTCGCAGCTGCTCTGCAAGGTGATCTGGTACATTCTTAATTGAAAGATTGACAGACATCTGCTCCTCCTTTGAATGGATTCAATTTGGATCTATTATAGAACCATTTCTTTTATAAAGCAAGTGATTTCGTAAGGTGGGGCTAAGGACTGTGAGAAGGGGAGAATTTTGAGTTCCGGATTTCGGTTTTAAACTTGAAACTTGTAAACTGAAACTTTTCTGGTCATCCTTTCACGTTTAAATTCTCCGGATCATAGAGAGGTTCTTTTTCAACAATTGCCTCATATCGTTTGGCGGCGACTTCAATTTGTAATCGAGTCCCGGGTTCTGAATAAGCCATAGGCAGATATCCGTAAGCAATGGGCTTATTTACTGTATATCCAAATCCTCCACTGGTGACCAAACCAATCACTTTATCGCCATCAAGAATCGCCTCTTTACCAACGGGCATCAATGGAATGGCATGGGGGCCGGTATGGAGGGTTAAGCAGCAGAGACGCCTGTTGATCCCCTTTTCTTTCTGAGCAAGGAGAGCCTCACGGCCAATAAAATCGCCCTTATCAAGTTTCACACAGAAATCGAGCCCAGCCTCGAAGGGGGTATACTCCGGAGAGATATCTCCGCTCCAGTATCGGTAGCCTTTTTCCAACCGCAAAGACTCAATAGACCGATACCCCACATTGGTCAGGCCGAAAGATTTTCCTGCCTCCAAGATTGCATCGTAGACATATAAGGCATATTCGACCGGCACATGGAGTTCCCAACCAAGTTCACCCACATAGGTGATACGGAGGGCGAGGGCTGGGGCATATCCAATGGTAATCTGTTTACAGGTCATGTAGGGAAATCCTTCATTTGAGACGTCGTCTTTGGTTAGTTGTTTCAAGATATTACGTGATTGAGGACCAGAGAGGGTGATGCAGGCCTTTGAAGAGGTCACATCAGTGGCAGAAATCGGGGAGTCCTTGGGGAGATGCTTCTGAATCCAGCTGAGATCATGTTTGATAAAGGCTGTACCTGTGACCAAGTAGAAATGGTCTTCACCGATTCGGCTCACGGTGAGGTCACATTCAATTCCCCCTTTTTTGTTCAGCATCTGGGTATAGGTGATCGAACCAATGGGTTTGTCCATCTGGTTGGAGGTGATCTTTTGAAGGAACGGAAGAGAGCCTGGGCCCTTGATCTCGATCTTTCCGAAGGAGCTCTGGTCGAGGATCCCCGCCTTTGTCCTCAAGGTTTCGTGTTCTTTTCCTACATGTTCAAACCAGTTAGGAAGTCCCCATCCCAATTTCTCCCTGGGTGCAACGCCTTTTGGGGCAAACCAGTTGGGTCTCTCCCAACCCGATTTTTCTCCGAAGACCGCCCTCATCTTTTTCAGGCGTTGGTAGAGAGGACTCATACGTAAGGGCCGGGCTGAAAGCATCTCCTCATAGGGCCAACTCATGGAATAGTGGTGGGCATAGACCTCGATCGATCTCTCAAGGGCATATTTTTGGCTTCCATGGTGTGCTCCAAGGCGGCGAATATCGAGACGCCAGAGATCGAGGATCGGTTCACCCTCAATGATCCATTCAGCCATCATTTTGCCCACTCCGCCTCCAGCAGCAATCCCATGGGCACAGAAACCAGCAGCCACGAAGAAGTTCTTCACCTCTGCCGCCTCCCCCATGACAAAGTCTCCATCAGAGGTAAAGGCCTCAGGGCCATTGAGCAGAGTGATGATCTCGGCCTTGCCTATACAAGGCACCCGTTTCATGGCTAAGGAGGAGAGGGGTTCGAAATGTTCGTAGTTCGATTTGAGCAAGGTTTTGGTAAAGTCCCGTGGGATTCCATCCAGTGCCCAGGGAATAGGATTATGTTCGTATCCTCCCATGATGAGCCCACCGACTTCCTCACGAAAGTAGACCAGAAGATCAGGGTCCCGCATGGTGGGCATTCCCTTACGAACACCTTCGATGGGTTTGGTGATGATATACTGGTGTTCCATGGGGATGATAGGGATAAAGACCCCCACCATCTTCCCTATCTCTGGAGCCCAGATCCCTGCAGCATTGACAACGATTTCAGTCTTGATCTTTCCTTTTTCTGTTAAAACCTCATAGATAGTCCCATTCTTTAGGTTGATCCCTGTCACCCGGGTTTCGGTATAGATCATAGCCCCTCTATCTCGTGCCCCTTTGGCGAGGGCGTAGGTTACCCCGCTCGGGTCGATCTGGCCATCTGTTGGAAGGAAGGCGGCTCCAACAATCCCCTTTTCCTCCATCACCGGGAAGAGATCACAGGCTTCTTTGGGACTGATGAGCTCCATAGGGAGACCAAAAGTCTTGGCCATGGCTGCTGAACGGCGCAGCTCCTCCATACGATCCTTGGATGAGGCGATCCGCAAACCACCAACCTCACTCCAACCTGTATGCTGCCCTGTTTCCCTTTCTAAGCGGGAGTAGAGCTCAATGCTGTATTTCAACATCTTGGTAATGTTGACCGAAGCGCGCAATTGGCCAACGAGGCCAGCGGCATGAAACGTTGCTCCGCT
>JACRCA010000034.1 GCA_016234425.1 Deltaproteobacteria bacterium
AGGGGAGATCGAAAAGCATAGACCAGTTAATCTCCCAGGGAAAGCTGGGGGTCAAGAGCGGCAGCGGATTCTATGATTACGGGAACCGATCAACTGGAGAGATTATGAAGGAAAGAGATATTAAGCTGATTAAATTGAGGGAGTTTTTAAGAGAATTAGGCGAACTCTAATAAAAAGGGTTCAAGGGATCAAGGGTTCAAGGGGTCTAGTGAAAATACTTTTATCAACAATATGCCCTTGAACCCTAATACCCTGGAACCCTCGAACCCTGTTTTTAAAATGCTCATCGATTCTCATGCCCATCTGGAAATGAAGGATTTTGATAAAGACCGCGACCGGGTGATTGCCCGGGCGCTGGAAGTTGGGGTGAGTCGAATCATCACCGTGGCCACGAGAGTATCCGATGTACCCAAAGCATTAAAAATCGCCCAAAAAAATGAATCCGTTTATGTGGCCATCGGTATTCACCCCCATGAGTCCAAGGACATTGCTCAGGGGGATTACGATGAACTCCGCCGCTTATCTAAAGAGAAAAAAGTAGTGGCTTTCGGTGAGATCGGGTTGGATTTCTACCGTAACTATTCTCCCCGGCAAGTCCAGCTAACCCGCTTTCGGGAGCTCTTAAGACTGGGGAAGGACATAGGCTTGCCCATTATCATTCATGACCGGGACGCTCATGAGGAAATTCTCGATATTTTGCAGGAAGAGGGAAACGGCCAGTGGAAAGGGGTATTCCATTGCTTCTCCGGGGATTATTTCCTGGCCCAAAAAATCATTCAGATGGGTTTCCTCCTCTCCATCCCAGGAACTGTAACTTTTAACAAATCCATCATCCAGCAGGAAGTCGTCCGGCGCATCCCCCTGGAAAAGATCCTCTTGGAGACCGATTGTCCTTACCTGGCTCCGGAGCCTTATCGGGGAAAAAGAAATGAGCCAGCTTACATCCGCAGCACGGCAGAAAAGGTGGCCTCATTAAAAGGGGTTAGCTTTGAGGATGTAGCCCGCATTACCTCTGTCAATGCCAAGCTCCTCTTCGGGGTAGGGGGGGAGATTCCCAGGGGGAAGATTGTTTACCCCATCCGCAATTCCTTATACCTGAATATCACCAACCGCTGTTCAAACTGCTGTACTTTTTGCTGGAAGAACGCGTCCTTTGTGGTGAAAGGGCATGATTTGGAGCTGTCCCGGGAACCTGAGGCTGACGAATTGCTCCAGGCTATAGGGGATCCGAAACAATACCAAGAGATCGTCTTCTGCGGGTTTGGCGAGCCGTTGCTTCGACTGGACATAGTCAAAGTCGTAGCGGCGGAATTAAAGAAGAAAGGGGCCCGGGTGCGCATTGACACGGATGGACAGGCCAACCTGGTCTACGGACGAAACATCTTGCCGGAATTGCAGGGTCTGGCGGACGCCATATCCGTTAGCCTGAATGCCGAAAGCGCTGAGAAATATCACCGCCTCTGTCGCTCTCCCTTCGGAGAAGAGGGCTTCCGGGGAATTCTCGATTTCATCCGGGAGGCGAAAAAGGTTATTCCTGAGGTTGTGGCTACGGTCGTGGAGATGCCCACAGTGAATGTCGAAGCCTGCCGAAGATTGGCCGAAGATGAGCTCGGCGTGCAGTTTAAGGTTCGGGCCTATGATGAGGTGGGGTAGAAAAGCTTAGAGCTAAGGTCCAGGTTGAGGTTAGAAATGCATTTCTTTAGGATCATCATTTTTTCTTTACTCCTTTTGGGGATGGGGCTGTCCACTCCAGAGGCCGAGGAGAAAAGAATCTTGATGGTGGACCGCTTTTCCAGTGGAGTAGATGAAAAAGGAATCCCGGTTGGCTGGGCGCTGGAGAAAACTCCGGGAAGTAAATCAAAAATATCCATAGAGCGTGAAAAGGAGGGTTATTTCCTCCATCTTCTAAGCGTCGATGATGCTTTCGGATTAAAGAAAGATATTTCCTTCGATATCCGTCAATATCCGTATCTCTCCTGGCAGTGGAAGGTTACCCGGCTTCCCAAGGGTGGGGATATTCGAAACAAGGATTCCGATGATCAAGCGGGCCAGATCTACGTAATTTTCCCCAGGTTCCCCGCTTTTATCAATTCTTTATCTATGGGATATATCTGGGACACCCAGGCACCCGTGGGATTTTCAGGGACAAGCACGGCCTACAGCAGGATGAAGTATGTTGTCCTTCAGAGTGCCCCGAACAAACTGAATCAGTGGATTTTTGAAACGCGGAACGTTTATGAAGATTATAAGAAGCTCTTCCAGGGAGAGCCCATCCCTGTGGGTGCAGTCTTGCTTTACATCAACTCGCAGCACACCAAAAGTTCGGCGGAGTGTAATTACACCAATATCACTTTCTCTTCCAGCCCTCCCAGAAGAGGGAAGGAATAAAGTTTGCTTGGCGAGGATTCAACATCCCACGGAAGATAAGGGGGAACGCAGTGAGCATCTACTTTAACGCTGATGAGATCTTGCAGATGGCTGGGCAGATCGAAAGAAATGGAATATACTTTTACGGGCAAGCGGCGAAAACGCCAACCGCTCAAATGTTTCTTCGACTTGCCGCCATGGAAGAAGAGCACGAGAAAATTTTTGCCCGCATGCGAGCCGATCTTACAGAGCAGGAGCGGAAGACGGCCGTGGCCGACCCGGACAATCAGGCTTCGGCCTACTTGCGGGCCTGGGCAGACGCCCATGTCTTCGATGTGCGCACCAATCCTGCTGAACGCCTCACGGGCAAGGAAAAAGGGGAAGATATTCTCCAGATGGCCATAGGACTGGAAAAAGATTCTATCGTCTTCTACTTGGGTATGAAAGACGCCATCCCGGAAAGGTTAGGCCGGAGCAAAATCGACGAAATCATCCGGGAGGAGATGGGCCACATTGCTACTTTGAGCAGAGAGCTGGAAAGTCTGCGCCACCAGTTGATTTAAAAGCGAGCCAGATGAAAGGAGAAGAGGACATGAAAAAGTACACTTGTAGCATATGTGGTTATGTTTATGATCCGGCCGTGGGAGATCCAGAGAATGGCGTTGCTCCAGGGACACCCTTTGAGAAACTTCCAGAGGATTGGGTTTGCCCGGTATGCGGGGCAAGTAAGTCAGATTTTTTGCCCGAAAAGTAATCCACCAGCTGCCTCCGGGAGTTTCCCTCCAATCGGCATGCGGCAGTCGCAGATTGCCTTTTACCTCTCCCCAAGAGCCCGAAGAATGAAGAGCGCGCGCATCTTCACCCCCCACCTTTTCCCTCTCTCCCCTGCGGGAGAGAGAAGGGGTGAGGGGGAATAAAACATTCGCATCATGCCGATCCCCGGGAATCTTCTTACGACTGCCATGGCGATCATGCCCCACAGGGATGTGGACCGCGCCCTGGAGGTGTGCTTGTCTTTAGACGTGCCCTTCTGGCCCCAGCTCCCGAGGTTGAGCTATTATGAAGATATGTACGTCCAGGCCTCTGAACATTTCCCCGGAATTGTGCTGGATTTGGATAAACGCTCCTTGCGGTTTTCCCTGGAGAAGTTTATCAACGAATTTGAAGAGACCATGCGCCATTGCGACGAGCCAGAATATTTTGACATTAGCGAAGCCTATTCCGTGGTCTACCATCGCTTCTTGCGGCTGGATCTCTCCGGGCGTCCAGCCATCCGGGGACAACTGGAAGGACCGATCAGTTTTGGAATGAACGTCTTGGACCAGGATGGCCGCCCGATTCTTTTTGACGACTCCATCCGCCCGTTCATGCTGGAGGTGATGGCTAAGAGGGTAAACGTGCAATTAAATCGCCTAAAAAAGCAAAACGCCAACGCCTTTATGTATATCGATGAGCCGGGGCTACAGTTTGTATTCAGCGCCATGTCCGGGTATAGCGATCAGGCAGGCAAAAAAGACCTGGAGACCTTTTTCTCCATGGTAGAAAGGCCCCGGGGAATTCATCTCTGCGGCAATCCGGATTGGGACTTTTTGTTGGGGCTGGATTTGGACATTCTTTCTCTGGATGTTTACACAAACGGGGAAGTATTCTCCTCTTATGGCCGTTCCATCGGCAAATTTTTAGACCGCGGGGGAATTCTTTCTTGGGGAATTGGGCCCACCAATTTCGAGCCATTTGAAAAAGAGAGCTTGGAATCATTGGGAAAAATGCTCATGGAGATCTGGAACATTCTCGCTAAAAAAGAGATTGACCTGGAATTTCTTCTGTCCAGAAGCTTGCTGTCTCCGGCCACCTGCTGCCTGGTCAACCCGGATGCGGAGAAAACCGTGGAAAAGGCCTTTGAAATGGTAAAAGACCTATCGGCGAGACTGCGGGAAAAATATAAAATTTAGTAACCTACCCTCTCCCCCTCGAAGGGGGCGAGGATGAACCCTGTACCGTATGGTACAGGGTGAAGGTGAGGGGGTTATGATTGGGAAGGAAAGGTGAATAGAAAATATCAGCTGCTCCGCAATAGGGATTTTCTCCTCCTCTTGGCAATCGCTCTCGGCTTGCTTTGGGGGCAGGGCGCTCAATGGACAGAAAAGACCGTCATCCCGGCGCTGGTCGTGGTGATGACGGTTGCCACCATGGGGGTTTCTGGGAGCGTATTTCTTTTCCCTCGCTCCTTGCTGGGGCCAGATCTGGCTGGACTGGCCCTGGCTCTGTTCAGCGATCAAACCGCCATACCCGCAACTGTTTCCACGATATTTATGATTGTTTACATCATCTGGTTAAGCTTCCAACGGCTCTTCAGACATTGAGCTTCTCCCTGGGGTTTGCCTGAGAAGAAGTTTATAATAATGAAAGGGGCCAAAAATTTAGGTGGTGAATCTGCTTATGAAAAAAACTGACCATCGCCGGAGA
>JACRCA010000371.1 GCA_016234425.1 Deltaproteobacteria bacterium
AAGGTGTGAATGTCATAGAGGTCAAAGTTACCTACCGCGCAGTGGCGTTATAGCTAAATCTGCACTACACACCGCTGTAAGAAATACTGGGTTAAAGAGTAGGATTATACATGATGGAGGACTATTTGCAGGAGTACCAGAAACGGACGCCGGGCTCAGCGAGGCTCTATGCTCGAGCAACAGAGGTCATGCCGGGAGGAGTTTCCCACAACATGCGCTACTTTGCGCCCTACCCCTTGTACATCAAAAAAGCTTCTGATTCCCGGGTCTGGGATGTTGACGGCAACGAATACATCGATTTATGGATGGGGCATTACGCCCATATCCTGGGTCACCAGCCTGAACCGATTGTTAAGATATTGCGGGAAAAAATTTTTGAAGGCGCCCATTGGGGAATTGTCAACGAATACCAGGTAGCTTTTGCCGAAGATATCTGCCGCATCATTCCCTGCGCAGAGAAAGTGCGCTTTGGAGTTTCCGGTACCGAAGCTACCATGTATTCCGTAAGGCTGGCCCGGGCATATACCGGGAGGAAGGTGATTCTCAAAGTAAGGGGGGGATGGCATGGAGCAGGGACTGACTTGAGCGTGGCTATTCATGTTCCCATGGACTTGTCGGAAAGTGCTGGGCTTCTACCCGCGGTAACGGAATATACCCGGACCATCTCTTTCAACGACACCGAGGGCACCATTGCCACCATACACCGATATGCTTCTGATCTTTCGGGAGTGATTATCGAGGCTGTGGGTCAGTATTTCATACCGCCAGTGGACGATTTTTTGCAAGCGGTGCAAGAAGAAACCAGGAAAATGGGAGGACTGTTTATTTTAGACGAAATTATCACAGGATGCCGGTTGTCTTTGCGCGGTGCCCAGGGTAGGTATGGATTGAAGCCCGACCTGGCCACCATGGGAAAGGTATTGGGTGGTGGCTGGAACCTGGGTCTGGTGGCTGGCCGCAAGGACATTATGGACCTGGCGAGCCCAACCTCCGGTTTAGCCAAAGGGCGGGGAGTCCTGATGGGCGGCGGGACCTTCTCCTGCATGCTGCCGTCTATGATAGCGGGGCGAACCATGCTCAGGTACCTGGAGGAGCACGAAAGGGAAATCTATCCGGCCTTGGAGGAGAAGGGAAGGCGGGTGCGAGAGGGGATAGAGAATGCTTTCCACTCTTACGGCCTTCCGGTTAAATGCTTCGGAGTGGGCTCTCTCTTTACCACCTGTTTTCCGTCATCCAGGGAAGTTCCCTTGAGAAACATAGAAGACGCTGAGATGAACACGGATATCACTCGCCGGGACAAAGAGTTTCGTCTGCGCATGTTCAACAAAGGAGTGTATACGATGTATGGTGGCGGGGCCATTTCCATGGCCCACACTGAGGAAGACATTGGACGAATCATCAAAGCAGCGGAAGAAACAGCGGCAGAAATGTCCCGCTAAGGCGTGAAGGGGAGAAATTTTCTACGTATGCTCTAAATGCTGTTCCCTTGCGGCAGGCAGAGTGAGCGAGCGGGGGAGAATGAGAAGTAGCGACAAAAAATAAATTCAGGGAGGTGTGCAATGGAAGCAAGAAAGTTGTGGAAAGTTGTGGGGAGCATTTGCTTGGCTTTGTTTGGGGTAAGTATTTTGTTTTTGACTCCAGATCCGGCAGCAGCCCAGGCCAAGGTCGAGTACAAATGGCGATTTGCCAGCGCCTGGACGCAAAAAGTTAGAAATGATTCCATCCAAATCTTTTGCGACCTTCTCAGCAAGTATTCCACCGGCAGAATTCAGATGACTTTCAAGCCCAGTGGCTTGCTTGGGACCCACGATGAAATCTTCCATGCGGTCAGGGAGGGAAGCATCGAGATGGCAGTTTATGCTCCCTATGTGAACATTGTTCCCGGCGGAATGCTCAACTGGATGCCCTGGACCGTAAGTAGCTACGAAGAGGCTGCCATCGCCTATGCTCCTCCAAATGGAATCTTATACAAGGTGATGGACAAAGCTTATGAGGAAGTGGGCTTTAAACTCCTTTGGAGCTCTCCCATGGGCCCCTATGGGATCGGAAACAAAGTCAGGCCGATCAAAACCCCCGATGACTTTAGCAAACTAAAGCTGAGAGTTTCGGCCTCTCTCGGTTTTGTGCGGACCCTGGAGAACATGGGAAAAGGCACGGGCATGACCTTGCAGACTATACCCTGGGCTGATCTCTACAATGCCTTGCAAACGGGAGTTGTGGATGGATGTTGGAGTCTGTGGGGATCTTTGGTCGAAGAGCGCCATTATGAAGTTTTGAAATACTATACTGCCCTGGATTGGGGTTGGGATTGCTGCAACATTGCCATGAACCGGAAGCTATATGAGAAACTTCCCCAGGACTTGAAAGACGTCATATTTAAAGGGGGGAGGGAGGCCGAAGCTCGCGATTACAAAGAACGGAAAAAGACCGATGAGGAGTATAAAAACAAATTAGCGGCCAGTGGCTTAGTTATCTATTTCCCCGCAGCAGCGGAAAAGGAAGCCTTCCGGAAAAAAGCCAACATGCTCGCAGTATGGGATGAGCTTTGCAAGCCATGGCTGGAAAAGCATTATCCTGGACAGAATATGACCAAGAAAATCCTGGATGAGCTGGATAAGGTCAGGCTAGCAGCGGTCAAAAAATAGAAGGAAGTATTGATCCTTTCCCAGAAGAAGCGAGGGGAAGGAAAATCTTCCCCTCGTTAAATTTTTTATTAATTTGAACGCACTAAACAGCTTGTCATTGCGAGGAGCGGAGCGACGAAGCCCTGTCCCGAGTTAAGCGAGGGAACTCTTGAGATTGCCACGGGCTCCGCCCTCGCAACAACTTCGTTGGATTGCCGCGCCCTTCGGGCTCGCAATGACTCGTAAAGAAATTTAATGCGTTTGTATCAGATTGGAGCATGTAAGCAGAATTCGTGGGGTCTTTCGAGGACTCAAAATCATGGATCAAGGCCCAGAGGGAGGAGCACAGGGATGAAGAGGTTTTTCCATTCTATCTATGGCGCAATCCAATCCGCAGAGATGAATTTTAGTATCATCGCCATGTCCATTACAACCTTGCTCATCTGCGCGACCGTTGTCAATCGCTACGTTTTGCACATCGAGATTATGTGGCTAAACGATCTGGCCCTCTACATTTTTGTCTTTTTTATGTTTACAGCCTTCGCGGTTACCGCCTATAAAGAAGGCCATATCTCCATCGATATATTCCGGACCCACGTATTCAAGAATAGACCTGCGGGAGGCGCTTTTTACCGGCTTTTCTTGGTCGCTCTGTCCATCTTGATTTTGTGCATCTTTCTCCCCGTAGCGTATCACTTCATGGTGCGGGCCATCAGGTATCCAGAATATGGTACCTTACTCCGTTGGTTCAACACCAGCTGGCTCCAGATTTTTCTTTTTATTGCCTTACTCCTTGTCCTGGTCCATCTACTGGTGATTTTGATAAGGGATATCAGGGAACTCGTCAAGGCTATCAACAATCGGCCTGGGGTAGGGAGGGAATAAATGGAACAGGGCATTATCTTTGGGTTATTGCTCTTTTTCATCGGGATCATGACCGGTCTGCCTTTATGCTGGGTATTTTTGGGAAGTACAATCGTAGCCATATTCCTGATCCAGGCTTCTTTATCCTTTATGGCCGGGACCTTTTACCACGCCATCGACAACTATGTTCTGATGGCCATCTCCTTTTTTATTTGGGCCGGGAATTTGATTGCCGAGTCCGGGATTTCGGCGCGGCTCGTTCGGCTCTCTTACGCCTTAGTGGGCAGAATTCGCGGGGGACTTGTGGATGTCGGTATCGTGGCTGCCGTATTCATGGGAGCCCTTACAGGGTCATCCCTGCCAGTAATTGCTGCCTTGATCCCCATTCTGGTCCCTGGCTTAGAAAAGTTAGGCTACCAGCGGAGGTATGTGACCGCTGTTCTATGCTCTTCCAGTTTTCTCGGATACTTGATCCCTCCGAGCGTTCCAGGACTTCTTTATTGCTTGGTTGCCCAGCAGTCTGTAGCTGCTGTCTTTCTGTCCACGGTCATCCCCGGCTTAATTCTGGCTGGTGGCTATATATTGGTGAACACTTTCATTTGTCACCGGTATTATATGCCCAGCAAGGAGGCACCCAAGTTCCCCAGCACGTTTACAGGAACGATTAGAGAAATTGGGGCATCGACCTGGTCAGCCCTTCCGGCCTTGGGTTGCCCCTTTATTGTGCTCGTGGGAATTTATGGGGGAATATTCACCCCCAATGAGGCAGGTGCCATTGCAGCCCTTTACACGGCCCTGGTTGGTTTCTTCATGTACCGGGAAATGAAGCTAAAAGGATTTTGGGAATGCTCTAAGACGACCGTTGTTGCTATGGGCATGCTGGCCTTCCTCCTGGGGTTTGGAACAGTCTTTACCCGCCTCTTGATTCGCGAGGGATTCGGCGAACTCATGACCCAGTTCGTCTTGAGCATTTCCGAAAATAAATATGCCATCCTGCTTATGATGAACATCCTTTTACTCATTCTGGGCATGTTCATAGACGGAATTCCCATTATTATCATCGTCGTTCCGCTTATTATGCCTCTAATTCAAAAATTGGACGTCAACCTGATCCATTTGGGCGCCATCATTGTGCTGAACATCGGTATAGGGGTTGTCACCCCGCCCTATGCGATCTCTATCTTTCTGGGGACGAAGTTGTCCAACGTCCCGTATGAACAATTGGTGCCGCCCATGATGATCTTTCTGTTTTTAGTGGGTATTCCCACTTTAATGCTTACCACCTATTTTCCCTGGCTTTCCCTATGGCTGCCCAGTTTGATTCTGGGGAGCAAGATGGTAGGGGGTCCATAACCGATGAAAAAAATATTGTGGGAAACCTTGCGGCGATCTGAATTTGAAGACGCTATGAAAGCCGATGCCATCGTAATTATTCCAGTGGCTTCCGTTGAGCAGCACGGCAATCACCTGCCCATCAACACGGATACCAATTGCTGTTTTACAGTCGCCCAACGCGCAGCTCAGGCCATAGAGGAATTCCCTGTTCTGGTGTTACCTCCCATCTGGACCGGGTACTCTCCCCATCACATGCCTTACCCCGGTACCATTACGCTCAAATACCATACCTTTGTCGAACTACTGACCCAGGTGGCCGCCAGCGTTCATGCCCATGGATTCAAGAAAATCTTTTTTCTGAATGGTCATTACGGGAACGCCCCGGTCATCGCTGCCATGCGCACCAAGTTGGCTGCGGAAGAGGGAGTTTCCTGCATTGGCTACAATTACTGGGACCTGCCCTCTGTTTCCGAGGAGATCAAGAAGGTTTGCCCGTCGGACAAAGGGTTTCTCGGTCATTCAGGCGAAGTGGAAACTTCCCTCCAGCTTTACCTCCAGCCAGAACTGGTGAATATGGAGGCTGCTACCTGGGTTCCAGGGGTTTGGGGAGACCCTTCGGCGGGGGCGCGTCAGAAGGGAGAACGCATCATCGATGTGGCGGTAAATTCCTTAGTGAAAATCCTGCGCGACTATTATAGCGGCGTTCTGGAGGATAAACTCGTTTGGCGTAAGGAAATCCTTTAGTTAGAAGGAGAGACTTCCATGCTGGATATACTCATCAAGAATGGTCAAGTGATCGATGGTACGGGGAATCCCTGGTTTCGGGCAGATCTGGCTATCCAGGGAGAAAGAATCATCCAAGTACGCCCTAACATTGAAAACCAAGCCAGACGTTTGATTGATGCAGCTGGCCTTGCCGTTGCCCCCGGATTTATCGATACCCATACCCACTCTGATCTTAGAGTCTTTAAACATCCGGAAGAAGACGCCAAGCTCATGCAAGGAATCACGACAGCCGTGATCGGTCAGGACGGCCTCTCCGTAGCTCCTCTGGATGAGGCGAACAAAGGACCGATGAGGCTGCGCGTCTCCGGGCTTCTGGGTACCTACCTTACGCAGTGGCCGTGGAACTCCATGGCGGAATATCTATCCGCCTTAGATAAGCTGCCTCCGGCAACCAATTCCATGATGCTTGTGCCACATGGAGCAATCAGGGCTATGGTGGTGGGCTGGGAGAATAGGCCAGCCACACCCGCTGAACTTGAACGAATGAAACGAATTCTGGCCCAAGCTCTGGAAGAAGGGGGATGTGGATTTTCCACGGGCCTTATCTACCCTCCCGGCATTTATGCTGACCGGCATGAAATGGTTGAGCTGTGCAAGGTTACCGCAAACTACGGCGGATTTTTTGTTGTCCATATGCGCAATGAAAGCGACCTGGTACTCGATTCTATCCAGGAGGTAATCGGCATCTGCCAGGAAGCCGGATGCCCTCTCCATATTTCCCACCTCAAGGTTGCCGGAAAGCGCAATTGGGGCAGGGCGGCCGAGGCTCTGAGATTGATTGAAGAAGCGAGAAGCAAAGGTTTGGACGTGACTTTCGATCAATACCCTTACATTGCCGGAAGTACGATGCTCGATGCAGTGATCCCTCCACGCTTTCACAGCGGGGGCACGGCCAACCTATTGGAAAGTTTGAAGAACCCTGCGCTCCGGGAGGAGATCCGCCAGGTGCAGGAAAATATTAAACCGGAACGTTGGGATAACTTTGTGGATTCGTGCGGCTGGGATAGTATTGTGGTCAACGCTGTAAAATCCGAGACCAACCGTTTTGCGGAAGGAAAGACAATCATTGCCATCGCCCGAGAGATGGGCAAGACCCCTTTAGATGCTGTGTGCGATCTCCTAATTGCCGAAGAAAATGCCGTAACCATGACGCTATTTTACGGCTGTGAAGAGGATGTGAAGGAGATCATGCGCAGCGAATACATGACCCTCTGCTCCGACGGCATCGTTGGCGGCAAGCCACACCCGCGGGTATATGGCACCTGTGCCCGCTTCCTGGGCAAGTACGTCCGGGAAGAAAAAGTCCTCACCCTTCCTCAGGCCATTAAACGGATGACCTCCTTTCCGGCCCAACGCCTCGGACTTCAGGACCGGGGGTTGATTCGGGAAGGAATGGTCGCAGATATCACCATCTTTAACCCCGGAACCATCATCGATAAAGGGACCTTTGCCGAACCCAATCAATACCCAATAGGTATAGCTTATGTACTTGTAGCCGGCCAAGTGGCCGTAGAAAATGGGAATCTAACTTCTATTAGAGCTGGAAAGGCCCTTCGCCGAAGATAGGTGGCCCTTTTGGCAAATCCTCGATCTGAATCTGCCTTTGGTGAAGAGTATGGTAGAATAACTCCATAATTGTTCCCTTTGATTAGAGGGTTCAGATCCGGAGAAAAAGAATCTTCATGCGACCCACTCTTGCTGAAATTGACCTGGAGGCGATTCGCCATAACGTGCGCCAAATTCGGGCGATTGTTTCCCCTTCCACCTATATGATCGCCATTGTTAAAGCCAACGCTTACGGGCACGGAGCTGCCCAGGTGAGCGCGGCGGCCTTAGCAGCCGGCGCAAACTTCTTGGGAGTCGCCATCCCAGAGGAAGGGACGGCTCTCCGGGAGAGCGGTTTTGCCGTCCCCATTTTTGTAATCGGCCTCGCCCTCCCTGAACAAGCCCAGCTCCTGATCGATTATGACCTGATCGCCACTGTCTCGACGCTGCAAGCTGTGCAGGCGCTATCGGAGGCGGCGCGCCGTTCTGCTCATCGAGCAAAAGTGATGGTCAAAATCGATACCGGCATGGCACGGATAGGGGTGCGTCCGGATCAGGCATTGACCTTTATTCAAAAGTTACTCGCCATTCCTGCATTGGAACTGCGGGGAGCCTTCACCCATCTGGCCAAAGCAGACAGCTGGGATAAAACGCATGCTCACCATCAGCTGGACCAATTCCATGCCGTCGTGAACAAAATCGCTGCTGCTGGGATCTCCCTTCCTTGGATTTCGGCGGCCAATAGCGCCACCATCATTGACCTGCCCCGCGGACATTTTAATATGGTCCGTCCGGGCATTATCCTCTATGGTTTGCCCCCTTCACGCGAGATGCGCCAGAGCCTCAACCTCTTACCAGCCATGCAATTGAAGACGAAAGTCGTTTTC
>JACRCA010000372.1 GCA_016234425.1 Deltaproteobacteria bacterium
AATTCCCCGAGGAAAACCACCACCTGGTATATGTTCGAGCCTTTTGTGATTAGCATGGTCACATGGAAGAGGCTCTCTCCGGAACACCAAAAGGCCGTGGCGCAGGTGGGAAAAGAGTTGGAGAAGTTTTCCCTGGAAGAGGCCATTAAGGATGATACAGAGGTTACGGACCTCTTCAAGTCCAAAGGGGTGATTGTCCATGACATGACCCCAGAGGAATTTAAGCTCTGGAGTGCTGTAGCCGGCAAAACAGCCTGGAAAGAGTACGCGGAAAAAGTCAAGGGTGGAAAAGAACTCTTAGACCTGGCCCTGGCAGTCAAATAGATCCCTGAACGAAACTAGCAGCGGCGGTCCTGAAAAAAGCTCGGGGCTGCCGCTGGAGGCCCGCCTACGATCGGATGAGGAGAACTCAAACCATGAAAGGTTCTTTTTCAGGGCTGATAAACAAGATCGAAGGTTTAAACCGGTTCATTTACATTATCAGCAGCCTGGCCATTTTGCTTTCAGCCTTCGTCCTCACTTATGAAGTGATCATGAGATACGTCTTGAGAACGCCAACCATCTGGGAAATAGAGGCCTCGGTATATCTTACGATTATGGCTACTTTTTTAGCAGCAGCATACGGGCTTAAAGATGGAGCACACATCAACATCGACCTGGTCACCCGGCTGCTTCCTCCAAGGTTCAATGCGCGGCTCTCTTCGGTGACCTCGTTGCTCTCCCTCATCTTTTGCATCTTGATCGCCTGGAAAGGATGGGAGATGTGGTGGGAGGCTTTCTCCAAAGGGTGGAGGTCGGAAACGGTTTGGGGTTTTCCCCTGGCCATTCCCTACTTTTTCCTGCCCCTTGGTATGACTCTTTTATGCCTGCAATATATGATCCAGCTCGCGGGGATTAAGGAGGTAGAAGCTCGTAAGGAACATTAACGGCATTGATCCTTAGACTGAATCCGTCGGGCTGAACCCCTTAGGAGAAGGGAAACATTAAGGGCCAAATCGGAAAAGAGGATTGAGTGTTATGGACCCCAATATTCTTGGCGTCATCATCGCTGTGGTTTCGTTCATTTTCCTTTTAAGTGGTATGCCTATTGCGTTTGGCCTGGGCGTTCCTTCGGTGATCTTTATCCTTCTTTTGATGGACCGGTTCCAGTTCGATCTCATGGCCCACATCGTGTACGACGGGGTGAATGACTTCGGGCTGCTGGCCATTCCACTTTTCATCCTCATGGGAGCGATCATCGCCGCCACTCGAGCCGGAGCTGACCTTTATGAAGGTCTGCATCGCTGGCTGCACCGCCTCCCCGGGGGCCTAGCGGTTAGCAACCTTGTCTCTTGCGCTATCTTTGCCGCGCTTTGTGGTTCCAGCCCGGCCACGGCGGCGGCCATTGGGACGATGGGCATTCCAGAAATGCGCAAGCGCGGCTATCCAGACACCTTGGCAACAGGATGCATCGTGGCCGGAGGAACGCTGGGTATTCTCATCCCACCCAGTGTGACGATGATCGTCTATGGCATTGCTACCCAGACCTCCATCGGCAAGCTCTTCATTGCCGGGGTTATTCCTGGAATTATCATCACCATTATCATGTGCATCTATGTGGTCATTTATTCCAAATGGGTCAGGTCTAAAAAGGCTAAAGGAGCGGAGGATCTGGCCTTGAAGGAAGGCGCGGAATTTTTCGGGACGGTCTCCTACACCTGGGGTGAAAGATTTTCAGCAATAACGCGGGTGATCCCATTCATCATAATCATTTTCCTCATCATGGGCAGCCTTTATGGCGGCTGGGCTACGCCCAGCGAGGCTGCGGCTGTCGGCTCTGTAGGGGCCTTATTCTTAGTTATGATCATCTACCACTTGAGGTGGGGGGATTATAAAAAGATCCTGGACATGACTGTTAAAGAAACCACCATGATCATGCTGATCATCGCCACTTCTTTTCTCTTCGGGGCGGTTCTGACCAAGCTCTACATTACCCAGGCAATTACCAACTACATGGTCGGCCTGGGTTATTCCAAGTGGGTGCTCATGGCTCTAATCAACGTCTTCCTCTTGATCCTGGGGTGCTTGATGCCGCCGGTGGCCATCATCCTGATCATAAATCCTATTCTGCACCCAGTAATCCTGCAATATGGTTTCGATCCCATCTGGTTCGGAGTGATCGTGACCATCAACATGGAAATAGGGTGTATTACACCTCCTGTGGGCTTAAATCTTTACATCGTCCAGGGGATTGCTCCCGACGTTCCCCTTTACAAGGTACTTATCGGGTCCGCTCCCTTCGTGGCTATTCTCCTATGGGGGATCGTAATGTGCTCCATCTGGCCGGAGCTAGCCTTGTGGCTGCCCAACAAGATGATCACCCGTTGAGAAGAAAATTCACCCTTTCATTCATGCCTCAGGCAGTTATTGCTTGACTCTTGAAGTCATTTCTCTTTTATTGCTTCCCGCCCCCTATAAGGGAATGTTTCCGTGCTTTTTGAAATAGGTCTGCTCCCGTTTGTTCTTGAGCAGGGCCAATGCCGAGGTAATGCGTGGGCGGGTTTCTTCGGGAGTGATTACTTCATCTATTAACCCTCGCTTGGCAGCTTCGTAAGGATTAGAAAATAGTTTCTCGTAATCTTCGGTCAGTTCCTGGCGCCTCTTTGCCGGATCGGCAGCGCTTTCAATTTCCCGGCGCAAGATGATGTTGATGGCCCCAGCCGCCCCCATCACCGCGATCTCCGACTGAGGCCAAGCCAGCGCGATATCTGCTCCCAGGTCTTTGTTGCACATGGCAATATAGGATCCGCCGTACGCTTTGCGCAAAGTTACAGTGACTTTGGGAACGGTGGCTTCGGCGTAGGCAAAGAGCAACTTGGCCCCGTGGCGGATGATGCCGCCATGTTCCTGTTCTTTGCCAGGGAGATAGCCGGGGCAGTCCACCAGGGTGATCAAGGGAATATTGAAGGCATCGCAGAAGCGGACAAAGCGAGCGCCTTTATCGGAGGCGTTGATGTCCAGGCACCCAGCCTTCACCCGGGCTTGGTTGGCAATCAGGGCAACTGTTTGCCCACAAATGCGGCCAAAACCAACCACGATATTCTGCGCGTAGAGCTCATGCACCTCCATGAAATCGCCATTGTCCAGGATTCGCTTGATCACATCCTTTACATTGTAGGACTTCCTGGGGTTGGTGGGAACGATGTTGCGCATCTCTAAATCCGAAGCCGGAGGGTCCCACCCAGTCTCCCTAACCGGTGGCTGATCCAGGTTGCTGGGCGGGAGAAAGGATAAGAGGCGGCGGACGCCAGCCAGACAATCCTTCTCAGTTTCGTAGATGAAATGCCCGTTGCCAGAAACTTTGTTGTGCACCATACCCCCGCCCAGCTCTTCCAGCCCAACTTCTTCTCCCATCACCTCTTTAATCACCTGGGGGCCGGTGATGTACATGTTGGAAACTCTGTTCACCATAAAGATAAAGTCTGTGATGGCCGGTGAGTAAACGGCCCCACCGGCGCAAGGCCCCAGGATAATAGAAATCTGGGGCACTACGCCAGAAGATCGAGTATTGCGGAAGAAGATCATGCCGTAACCGTGCAAAGAATCTACGCCTTCCTGGATACGGGCGCCGCCGGAATCATTGATTCCGATAATCGGCACTCTCATCCTGGCGGCCATGTCCTGCATTTTGACGATCTTCTGAGCATGGATCTCTCCCAGGGACCCACCCGCTATGGAGAAATCTTGCGAAAAAACGAAGACCGGTCGGCCGTCAATATTTCCGTAACCGGTCACGACGGCGTCTGCTGGGATGTCGACCTTATCCATTCCAAAATGGGTGCAGCGGTGCTTGGCCAAGGCGTCGATCTCCACGAAGGTGTTTTGATCCAGGAGTTGGTCAATTCGCTCCCGGGCGGAAAGCTTGCCCTTCTCGTGTTGCTTTTTAGCCCGGGTGCCAAGGGCATCGGTGATGATGGCTTCCTTTTCTTTCAATTCTTCGATCAATTGTTCGATGGTTCGCTCGGCCATTGTTGATTACCTCTCCTCCATAAAGAAATTTAAACGCCCACGTTGCGCGAAATAAGCCCTCTAAAAAAGAGGACTTTCGCCGATCGGAAAAAGGGGCCAGATTTCTAGGCTAATTGTAATTGATAAAGAGAGCACTCTTAAGAAACGGGAAAAATATATCTCAAAAAAAACAAATCGGCAATCAGAAAGTTAGGGGCTGATTTTTTCTTGACAAAAAATTGACTTCCGATATATTAAAACTTTACTCAATGACTAAGGCAGGAAATTAATGCAATTCCGGCTGGAAGATATTCCCCAGGAAGGACGGGAAGCCACATTTTCCCAAGGCGAAAATTGGCTCGATGAACGCTTGCAGGGAGAAGAAAGAACTTTCCGCTTTATCAGCCCGATCACGGTGCACTTGAGCCTTTCCAAGTTGGGGAACACCATTCTGGTTAAAAGCCGTGCGGAAGCTAAGGTGGAGTGGTCCTGCGCCAGATGCCTGGAGATCTTTTCTCTGGGTTTAACTTCGGAGTATAGCACCATCTTGAAACCCAAGCCTGGCTTTTCCCTGCAAGGAGAAGTGGTGTTTACCCGGGAAGACGTGGAGACGGAATTCTATGAAGGGGAGGAGATTGATTTGACTTCGCTGGTCCAGGACCAGGTTCTGCTGGCTCTCCCACAGAAAGCGTTGTGCCGGGAAGAATGTCGCGGATTGTGCCCCCGTTGTGGAAAGAATCTAAACCGAGAAGTTTGCGAGTGCGCGGTTGGGTTCGTAGACCCCCGGTTGGAAATCTTGCGGAAGGGTAAATTCAAATGATCGAGAGGTGAATTCCCCATGCCTAACCCCAAAAGGAGACATTCCAAAAGTCGCCGGGACAAGAGGCGTACTCATGACCGCCTCCCTTTACCGCAGTTTTCCATCTGCCAGCAGTGCGGGGAGCCCAAGGCCCCGCACCGAGTATGTCCACATTGCGGCAGTTATAAAGGAAGGACAGTCATCGAAGTTGAAGAAACCTGAGGGGAAACAAAGCCAATGAAAATCGCCTTAGATGCCATGGGCGGAGATTTCGCCCCCCGAGACATCGTGGAAGGGGCTGTGCTGGCAGCTCGCGAGCATGGAATCCCCGTAGTGTTAGTGGGAGAAGAGAAAACCATCCGGCAAGAAGCTGGAAAGTACCCCGGGAGTAATTCGCTTCCTCTGACCTTTGTTCACGCCTCAGAAGCAGTGGGTATGGACGAGTCACCCCTAACCGCGATCCGGAAGAAGAAAGACTCCTCCATTAAAGTGGCTCTCGACCTGCTTAAAAAAGGGGAGGCCGAGGCGGTGGTGAGCGCGGGAAATTCCGGCGCGGTCTTGGCCACGGCGGTCTTTACCCTGGAGAAGTTAAGCGGAGTGGATCGACCAGCCATCGGGACCATCTTTCCCACCCTAAAGGGTTGGACCCTTTTGCTGGACGCCGGGGCGAACGTAGACTGCAAACCTTTTCATTTAGTCCAGTTTGCCATCATGGGTGAGGCTTACGCCAAATACATCCTGAAGAAAGATCGTCCTCTGGTTGGGCTGCTGAGCAACGGAGAAGAAGAGTCCAAGGGGAACGAGCTGATCCGGGAGACCAATGCCATCCTGAAAAAGAGTTCGCTCGGGTATGTGGGTCCGGTGGAAGGTCGGGATATTTTCAACGGCCGGGCTGACGTGGTGATTTGCGATGGGTTTGTGGGGAATGCCGCCTTGAAAATTTGCGAAGGCTTAGCCGAGGCCATCGGGGCCATGATTCGCCAGGAACTGGAGATCAGCCTGCGGGCCAAGATCGGCTACCTCTTCGCCCGTCATGCGGTGAATGATATCAAGAAGAAGCTGGATTATTCAGAATATGGTGGTGCTCCCCTTCTGGGAGTCAACGGGGTCGTCATCATTGGACACGGACGCTCTTCGGCGAAGGCCATAAAGAATGCCATCCGTCTGGCCCACGAATTCGCTCAAATTCGCCTTCCCCAGCTCCTGGTTGGAAACCTGGAAGAGAACAAGGATCTCCAGCGGCTCGGCGGAAAAAACTTAGCCAGAGTCTGGGAGCAAATCAAAGAAAAACTGATGGATTGAAAGAATCGCGCAGGTAGTGTTTCTCCCTATATTTTTGCCTGGCGGAAAAATGGGGGTGCCGCAAGAAGGGAAGAAGAAATGATCAGGTCGCGGATAATTGCTACGGGTTCCTACGTTCCCCCAAAAGTCTTGACCAACTTTGATTTGGAGAAGATGGTGGATACTTCCGATGAGTGGATCACCTCGCGCTCAGGGATTCGGGAGCGGAGGATCGTGGAGAAGGACGTGGCCACCTCGGATTTGGGAACTCAAGCAGCTCTGCGGGCCCTGGAGATGGCCGAACTTTCCCCGGAGGACCTGGACTTCATCATCACCGGAACAAACAGCCCGGACATGTTCTTTCCCTGCACCGGATGTTTCATCCAGGCCAAAATCGGAGCCACAAAGGCTGCCGCTTTTGACGTATCCGCTGGATGCACGAGTTTCATTCATGCCCTCTCCTTAGCGGACAAGTTCATTAAAGAAAATCCCAGCCATAAGGTGATGGTTTTGGGCGCGGAAATCATGTCCAAAGTGACCGACTGGGCTGACCGGGCTACCTGTGTTCTATTTGGAGACGGAGCCGGGGCAGTAATCCTTGTAGGAGAAGAGGGAGAACGAGGGATTCTTTCCACCCACCTGCACTCCGACGGATCGTTGTGGGAGCTTCTCTATATGCCTGGAGGGGGGTCGGCCAATCCCTCCTCCCGCGAGACGGTCGATAAACGCCTGCACTACATCAAGATGGCCGGGAATCCGCTCTTCAAAGTAGCTGTCCGGGCCCTGGCCGACGTCTCACAGGAAGCGCTGAAATACAACGGCCTCACCAGTGAAGACATCGACGTCATGATCCCCCACCAGGCGAATACGCGGATCATCGAAGCCGCGGCCAAGATCATTAATTTCCCCATGGAGAAGGTCTATTTGAATATCGAGAAATATGGAAACACTTCCTCGGCTACTATCCCCATTGCCATGGATGAGATGCAACGGGGAGGAAAGTTGAAAGCAGGGGACCTCATGCTTCTGTGCTCCTTCGGCACGGGGGTGACCTGGGGATCGGCGGTGATCCGCTGGTGACTGAAAAAAAGTGTCAGTGTCAGTGGTTAGTGTCATTGTTAGCTTTTTATCTTTTATCACTCCCACTCACACTGACACTGAACACTTATGGAGAGATGGGCACAGGATGGATTATTTTTTATCGGAAGATCAGAAAGCCATCCGGGACTTAGCTCGGACGATTGCTGAGGAACAAGTGATCCCTGTGCGGGCCGAGCTGGATGAAAAAGAGGAGTTTCCCTGGGGACCCTTGAAATATCTCGCTGGGGTCGGCCTATTCGGAGTATACATCCCGGAAGCGTATGGAGGCCTGGGGTTCGGATCTTTTGAAAATTGTCTGGCGATCGAGGAGATTTCCCGGGCTTGTATCGGGGTTTCCGTGTCCTTTGCTGCCTCCGGCCTGGGGTCTTATCCGATTCTTCTCTTTGGCAGCGAAGAACAAAAGAAAAAATATCTGCCGGATGTAGCTTCCGGAAAAAAATTGGCCGCCTTCGGGCTTACCGAAGCTGGTGCCGGGAGCGACGCAGGGGCGATTCGCACCACAGCCAAGCGCGACGGCGATTATTATATCCTCAACGGGACAAAGCAGTGGATCACCAACGGCGGCGAGGCGGAAATTTACTCCGTGATCACCCTGACGGATAAAGCTAAAGGCCCCCGGGGAGCCAGCGCCTTCATCGTAGAGAAAGGAAGGCCCGGGTTTAACTTTGGAAAGAAGGAGAAGAAATTGGGCATTCGCTGCTCAGCCACCCGGGAGCTGGTCTTCGAGGATTGTCGCATCCCTAAGGAGAACCTCATCGGGCGAGAAGGGATGGGGTTCATCGTGGCCATGCGCACGCTGGATAAAACTCGGCCGGGGATCGGGGCGCAGGCCGTAGGGCTGGCCCAGGGAGCGTTCGAAGCTGCGGCGGAGTACGCCAGGGAGCGTCAGCAATTCGAGAAGCCGATCATTTCTTTCCAGGCTGTGCAGCATATGCTGGCGGATATGGCGGCCCAGATTGAAGCTGCTCGGGCCTTAGTCTATGCGGTGGCCCGATGGATAGACACAGACCCCAAAGACATCTCGAAATACTCGGCCATCTCCAAACTTTTTCCCAGTGAGGTAGCCATGAAGGTAACCGTTGACGCCGTGCAAATTTTCGGCGGCTACGGGTTCATGCGAGATTATCCGGTGGAAAAGATGATGCGCGACGCTAAAATCCTGCAAATCTACGAAGGAACGAACCAAATTCAGCGGAATGTCATCGGCCAGGCGCTGATCAAAGAGTACGCCAGCAAATGAAAGGGTGAAAGGGAGTGGCTAAGAAGCTCGCAGGGAAAGTCGCTTTGATCACTGGTGGAGCCCAAGGAATTGGCCGGGGCATTGCTTTACTCCTGGCGCGGGAAGGAGCCAAAGTGGTCATCTCTGACATCAACCTGGAAAAGGCCCAAGAGACGTGCCGGGAAATTGAAGCTCAGGGAGGAGAAGCGCTGGCCGTCGGCGGGAGTGTGGCCGAGGCCAAAGAGGCTGAAGCCATGGTGCAGCAGGCCGTAGAGAAGTTTGGCCGCCTGGACATCCTGGTCAACAATGCTGGAATCACCCGAGATCAAGTCCTTCTGCGCATGAAGGAGGAAGATTGGGATCTGGTTTTGTCCGTAAACTTGAAGGGAGCTTTTCACTGCACCAAAGCTGCCCTGCGCCCTTTCCTCAAGCAAAAAGGAGGGAAGATTGTCAACATCGCTTCTGTCACCGGAGAGATGGGCAATGCCGGCCAGGCCAATTACGCCGCCTCCAAGGCGGGATTGATTGGGTTCACCAAATCCATCGCCCGGGAATACGCCAAGCGCAACATCCAGGTAAACGCCGTAGCCCCCGGATTCATCGACACGGCCATGACTCAGGCCATTCCCCAGAAAGAAAGAGAGTTCTTGGTCCAGCAGATTCCCATGGAAAGGCTGGGGACCCCGCAGGATGTAGCCGAAGCTGTACTTTTCTTATCCAGCCCGGCGGCGGATTACATCACTGGCCAAGTGTTGAAAGTCAACGGCGGCATGTACATGTAAAGCCGAGGGAAGAAGAAACAAACCAGCGGGACTTCTGGGGCAACCTTGACATCATTTACCAAAAAAAGTAAAAAAGGATCATCTGGGAGTTTTTTTCAGGTTTATTCCGAAGATTGAACAAGGAGGTGCGATTGTGGAAAAGTCAGTGGAACGGAGGGTGATCGAGATCATCGTGGAGCAGTTGGGGGTGGGCGAGGAAGAGGTCACAATGGAAGCCTCCTTCGTCGATGATCTCGGCGCCGATTCTTTGGATTTGGTGGAACTGATCATGGCCATGGAGGAGGAGTTTGGCCTGGAGATCTCCGATGAGGATGCGGAGAAGATCCTGACCGTGCAGGATGTCGTCAATTACATTACAGAGCGCACTTAAGAAGCATCTGACCTCTGCCAGCCGGATCTGAGAATCACAAATGGACCTCAGGAACCGTGAGCGCAGGGTCGAGATGATGTTGATCGGTTTGGATTAGGAGGTTTTATGGCAAGGCGAAGAGTGGTGGTCACCGGGTTGGGAATGGTGTCTCCATTGGGCACGGGCGTGGAGAAGACCTGGCAGGCACTCATCCAGGGGAAATCTGGCGTAGCCAGAATCACCAAGTTCGACCCCACCGGATTTGATACCCAGATCGCCGCAGAAGTAAAGGATTTCATGCCCGAAAATTTCCTGGACAAAAAAGACCTCAAGCGGATGGACATCTTCATCCAGTATGCTATGGCTTCGGCGGCTATGGCCCTGGAAGATGCTCAACTCAAAATCACCCCAGCAAACGCGGATCGCGTTGGAGTCGTGGTGGGAGCCGGCCTGGGAGGGTTAACCACCATCGAGTCTTTCCATAAGCTGCTATTGGAGAAGGGACCCAGTCGGATCTCCCCGTTTTTCATCCCTATGCTCATCGTCAATGAAGCACCGGGTCAGATCTCCATGCGTTTCGGGGCTAAAGGGCCGAATACTTCCGTGGTCACAGCCTGTGCTACGGGCAACCACAACATCGGGGATGCCTGGCGGATTATCCAGCGGGGGGATGCAGATGCCGTGATCGCTGGAGGAGTGGAGGCGACGATTACCCCCCTGGCGGTCAGCGGCTTCAATGCCATGAAAGCGCTCTCCACTCGCAATCACGAACCAGAGAAAGCCTCGCGACCCTTTGACAAGGAGCGGGATGGATTCGTCATGGGGGAAGGCGGCGGGATCATCATCTTGGAAGAGTTGAGCCAAGCCCTGGACAGGGGAGCCAAGATTTATGCTGAAATCATCGGTTATGGACTCACGGGGGATGCTTATCATATCACCGCCCCCTCACCCAATGGAGAGGGCGCGGCCCGGTGCATGGCCATGGCTCTGAAGGATTTGGGGATCGCTGCCGACCAAGTAGATTACATCAATGCCCACGGGACTTCTACCTATTACAACGACATCTACGAGACTATCGCCATCAAGACGGTTTTTAAGGAGCACGCCAAGAAGCTGGCCATCAGCTCCACCAAGTCCATGATCGGCCACCTCTTAGGGGGAGCAGGGGGAGTGGAGGCCATCTTCACCATCCTGACGATCTGCCACGGAATCATTCCTCCGACCATTAACTACGAAAACCCAGACCCAGAGTGCGATCTGGATTATGTCCCCAACGTAGCCAGGAAGGGGGATGTGCGAGTAGCCCTCTCCAATTCCTTCGGCTTTGGTGGTACCAACGCGGTCCTGGCTTTCCAGAAGTTCGAACCGTAACATGAAAATTCTCCTCGGCAGCGACCACGCCGGCTTTGAGCTAAAGGAAAATCTGCGAAAATACCTGAAAGAGCGCAACGTGGAAGTAGAAGACCTCGGCGTGGAAAGCGAAACTCCAGGGGATTATCCGGACATCGGCAGCGCCGTAGCGGAGAAGATTTCCAGGGGAGAGTATGAACGGGGGATCCTGATCTGCGGCAGCGGGATCGGTATGTCCATCGTGGCCAACCGTTTTTCCGGGGTAAGGGCGGCACTCTGCCATGATCTTTACACGGCCCGCATGAGCCGCGAGCATAACGATGCCAACGTATTGGTCCTGGGTGGGCGCCTGATCGCCAAGGGGTTAGCCCGGGAGATCCTCAAGGTATGGTTAGAGAGTGAATTTCAGGGGGGAAACCATCAAAGAAGGCTGGGTAAGATTAAATCTATTGAAAGAAGAATCGGGGGCGAGAGCGAGAAGTAGCCTCCTTGAGCTTAATCCGTTAAACGGCAGGCCAATGGGTTTCTTTCCATGATCCGTCCCACCTGGGAAGAATATTTTATGGACATTACGCGCCTGGTAGCCAAGCGGGCTACTTGCTTGAGACGGCAGGTGGGAGCGATCCTAGTCATGGAAAAACGAATTCTGGCCACCGGCTATAACGGGGCTCCCTCAGGCTTAGCCCATTGCCTGGATATCGGCTGCCTCAGAGAAAGAGACCAAGTTCCTTCGGGGGAGCGCCATGAACTCTGCCGGGGATTGCATGCGGAACAAAATGCCATCATCCAGGCCGCCTTTCACGGGATTCGCATCCAAGGCGCAACCCTTTACTGTACCAACCTGCCGTGCGTGATCTGCACGAAGATGATCATCAACGCCGGAATCAAGGAGATTATATACGACAGTGGCTACGCGGACGAGCTTGCGCAGCAGATGTTGATGGAAGCCCGCATCCCCATCCGCCAGACGTCCAAGAAGTAACATTACCCAGCCGCTTTTCCCCCCAGTACTCACACAGGCGAAACAGGATCTGAGCGATCTCATCCAGGCGGTGGTGGATGCGGATCCCCTCGGATTGCAAATCGGAGATAGCCTGGCTTTCCCAGGCGGTATGACAGGATCCTAAGAGGATGGGTTTGCCGATCTCCTGCTGAAGCTCATGGTAACCCCGCATCACCTGCTTTTCCATCTCCAGTAGCATCTTTCTTTTTAGGGGGCTGTCTTCTCGCACTAGGCCAGGGCGGCCGAAGCCATGGAGAATGAGGGCATCCACTTCACCCGAAGAAACGACCACCCGCCCCATCTCGATGATTTTATCGATGGGAAGATTCGCGACGCCCGCCGCACCGACATCAACGGGATTTCGGGTTGAGGCGCGGGGCGGCATGTCCAGAGACCTCAGTTTATTCTGAGTAGTCAAACTCAACTCCGGCACCGCCAATCCCTCTTCTTCCAGGCGATCGGAGAGGGCCACGCCCCAGGAGCCACCCATCGTCACGATGGCCACCCGGTTTCCGCCCATGGCCGGTCGCTCGACCAAAGCATGCGTTAAGGGCAAGAGCAGTTCCATGGAAGGGGATAAAATGAGATTGGCCTGTTCCAGGGCGCCGCGATAGATTTCTTTCAAACCGGCAATGGCCCCCGTATGGCTGCGGGCGGCACGGGTCCCCCCTGCGGTTCGCCCGGCTTTATGGATGACGATGGGCTTGTCGCGGGCCACACGGCGGGCGACTTCAAGGAAGTGCCGGCCATCCCGGATGGTCTCGAGATACATAAGAATTCCCTGAACCTGCGGATCTTTCCCGAAATGATCCAGAAAATCGGTCACCCGTAAATCGCACTCGTTTCCGGTGTGGATGAATTTGCCCACCCCCATCCTGCGGGCAAATCCCGCAGCCAAAAGATCGTAAATGGCGTATCCTCCCTGGCAGACGGCTGCCAGAGTGGTTGCCAATAGATGTTCTGCCGGGGAGGCGGAGGCATTGAATCTTGCCAGCAAGTTGAAGGTGCCGCTCACATTGGGACCGATGATCCGCATCCCATATGATCGAGCCAGTTTCGCCATGGCTTCCTCCCGGGCCCGCCCGCCTTCTACGGCTTCTCCAAAGCCGGCTGTGACCATGGTGATTCCCTTGACTCCTTTAATCCCACAGTCCTGGACCACTTCTTCTACTGAACCTTCGGGGATAGTGAGCACGGCCAGTTCAACGGGATAAGGAATGAACCTTACGTCTGGATAAGCCGGCAGGCCGTACACCGTCGAAGAGTTACGGTTCACAGGATAGATCTTTCCCTCATAATGCCAGGCCAGAAGCCCTTCCATGATAAATGATCCCCATGATCCCGGCCTCTCGGTTGCCCCGATAACCGCCACGCTCTTGGGTTCAAGCAAGACATTCAAGTCACTTTCCATCCGCCCTCCCTTCTGGCAGAGGATTTCATTTTCATCATACCATAAAGAAAATAAATTTTAGGTCCATGGATACGATCGTGAGCCGAGACTTGAAGGAATTCTTGGCTTGTGCTATGGATAACAGAATTGCTACTGGAAGTAATAAATCCGCTTATAAGGTAGGCCTAAATTGCGTTGCCCATTCTGCCAGCACATGGATGATCGGGTCATCGATTCCCGATTGAGCAAAGATGGGGACATGATTCGGCGCCGGCGGGAATGTTTCCATTGCCATCGCCGGTTCACCACCTATGAACGGGTGGAGGAGACTCTGCCCTTGGTGATCAAGAAGGATGGACGGAGGGAGACCTTCGACCGGGGGAAAATTCTATCCGGTCTGCTGAAGGCCTGCGAGAAACGCCCGATTAGCGTCGAGGTATTGGAGAAACTTGTGGAGCGCATCGAACAACGCTTACAGGACGCTGGCGAACGAGAAGTACACAGCCGGCAGATCGGGGAACAGATCATGCAGGAACTGCAGAACCTCGATGAAGTGGCCTACGTTCGATTTGCTTCGGTCTATCGTTCGTTCAAGGACGTTAACGAATTTATGAACGAGGTGAAGGAGCTTTTGGAAAGAGGGCAAAAGAGCAAAAAAGAATAGGCGAGAGGCAATAGGCTATAGGGAATAGGTTAGAGGCGTAAGGCGCAGGACGATTTTAGGTTGGGAGTTTCGAGTTGAAAGTTTCGAGTCAAAAACACGAAACCCGAAACTCGTAACCCGAAACCAAACCTCATCGTTTTAAGCCATTTTTTCCTATGACCATTGATGATAAATACATGCGTCTGGCCCTACGATTGGCCAAGAAGGGAATGGGTAGGACGAGTCCTAACCCTTTGGTGGGAGCTGTTGTTGTCCAAGGAAGGAATATCCTTGGTCGAGGGTATCATCGTCGGGCAGGTGAAGCTCATGCGGAGATCTTAGCCCTGCGCCAGGCTGGAAAGAAAGCCCGAGGGGCAACCCTTTACCTCAACTTGGAACCCTGCGCTCATTTCGGGAAGACTCCTCCTTGCACTGAGGCCATTTTGAATGCTGGCATTCAGCGGGTAGTTGCGGGGATGAAGGATCCTAACCCTCTGGTCTCGGGAAGGGGGATCAGGCAACTCCGAAGAGCGGGGGTTCAGGTGGATGTGGGCATTCTTAGAGAAGAATGCCAGGAGTTGAACGCCCCCTTCGGCAAATTTATCACCACTCAAAAACCTTTTGTTACTCTGAAAGCAGCCATCAGCCTGGATGGAAAAGTGGCCACGCGGTCTGGCGACTCGCGCTGGATTTCCAGCGAGGCTTCCAGGAATTATGTTCATCACCTGCGACAGGTCGCAGATGCCGTGATGGTAGGAATTGGCACAGTCTTGAAAGATGATCCCCTCCTCACAGTCCGGCTTTTCGGAAAAAATCCTCCTCGCCATCCGCTGCGGGTGATCGTGGACAGTCGTTTGCGGATTCCTTTTCATTCGAAGTTGGTCCGGACCGCCGGGCAATATCCTACGCTCGTCGCTACCACGGAAGTCGCCTCGTCGTCCAAGAAAAAGCGATTGGCGAAAGCGAAACTGGAAGTATTAGTCATGAAGAGCGATGCCCAGCGGCGAGTGAGCCTGAAAGCACTGATGGAAGAACTGGCTCGCCGGGGGGTTGTCTCGATCCTCCTGGAAGGCGGCTCCACCTTAAATGCCAGTGCCTTGAGAGAGAAATTGGTTGACAGATTGCTTTTTTTCGTATCTCCAAAGATCATCGGTGGGCACAGAGCTCCGGGAGTAATTGGGGGAGAAGGAATTCTGCGGATCGAGCAGGCTGAGTCGGTGAAGATCATGAAGATCAAGCGCCTCGGCCCAGACCTCCTGATCGAAGGAGCTTTAGCCAGCCGTGAATAGACTTTGCCAAGATCCTAATGAATGTAGTAAAATAATTAAAGAAAATGTCTCTTTTGCCGACGGCTGATTGCTTAAAGCTTCTATTTATGTTCACCGGCCTGATTCGGGACATAGGAAAGATACAGTCCATAGAGCGAAGGGGAGGGGGAATACGCCTGACGATCTCCACCCATCTCGACCTGAGCCAAACGAAAATTGGGGACAGTATCTCAGTGGACGGAGCTTGTCTGACCGTCGTCAAGCTTTCCGGGCATATATTTACCATGGACGTATCTCCGGAGACGCGCCAGCGAACAACTCTTTCCGCTGCCATGGTTGGGCAAGAAGTCAACCTGGAAATGCCCTTGAAAATGTCCGATCCTTTAGGAGGCCATCTCGTCTCCGGCCATGTGGATGGGACGGGAGAGATTGTGGAAACCACCCCCCAGGGAAACTCCACCCGCTATCGCTTTCGTGTTCCGGTGGAAATTAGCCGTTACCTGATCGAGAAAGGGTCCGTAGCTGTGGATGGGATCAGCCTGACCATTACCGAATGCCAGGATCAGGAATTCAGCGTGAACATCATCCCCCATACAGCTCAAGCCACAACCCTGGGAAGGAAGAAGGTGGGGGACCGGGTCAACATTGAGAGCGATTTGATAGCCAAATATGTAGAAAAGTTCGTGCGGCGGCAGGAGGGGCCGTAGCGCCTCAGCACGCGGATCGATGCCGCTTTCCTGGCCGAGCATGGTTTTGCCAGAGAGATGGAGTAAGTAACTATGCCAGTCAGCACCATCGACGAAGCATTACTGGATATTCGCAAAGGCAAGATGATCATCCTGGTGGATGACGAAGACCGAGAAAATGAAGGAGACCTCTGTTTAGCTGCAGAGAAGGTGACTTCTCAAGCCATCAATTTCATGGCCAAGCACGGAAGAGGGCTGGTCTGCCTTTCCCTGACAGAGGAAAAAGTAAAAGAGCTTCAGCTCCCCCTGATGGTCTCGGATAATACTTCTGCTTTCAAGACTGCTTTCACAGTCTCCATCGAGGCCAAGCGAGGAGTCACTACGGGCATCTCCGCCGCTGACCGAGCCACAACGATCCTCACAGCCATCACCAATGGAGCCAAGCCAGAAGATCTGGTTAGGCCGGGGCATGTCTTTCCCCTGCAGGCCAAAAGAGGAGGCGTTCTGGTGAGGACTGGCCAGACCGAAGGTTCCGTTGACCTGGCGCGGCTGGCCGGGTTAAAGCCGTGCGGTGTTATTTGTGAAATCATGAATGAGGATGGGACCATGGCCCGCATGCCCGACCTGGAGGTCTTTGCCAGGAAGCACAACCTCAAGATCATAACCATTGCCGATCTGATCAAGTACCGCCTGCAGAATGAATGTCTGGTGCGCCGGGCTGCCGTAACGAACCTGCCCACAATCTATGGTGGAGATTTTAAGGCCATTGCCTATCAAAATGAAGTGGACAATCAGCAGCACTTGGCCTTGATTAAGGGGGAAATCCATCCGGGCGATGAGGTACTGGTGCGGGTGCACTCGGAATGTTTGACGGGAGATGTATTCGGCTCGAAACGATGTGACTGCGGGGAACAGCTCCATACGGCCATGCGCATGGTGGCCAAGGAAGGGAAAGGGGTCATCGTGTATATGCACCAGGAGGGGCGAGGGATCGGCTTGCTCAACAAAATGAAGGCCTACGCCCTTCAGGACCAGGGCAAGGACACAGTGGAGGCGAACATAGCCCTGGGTTTCGAGCCGGACCTGCGGGATTACGGGCTGGGGGCACAGATTTTAAGGGACATGGGGGTGCGCAAGATCCGCCTCATGACCAACAACCCCAAGAAGATCGTGGGCCTCCAGGGATATGGCCTGGAAGTGGTGGAGCGAATCCCCATCGAGATCAGGCCGAATCGCAAGAACATCGCCTACCTTAAAGCTAAGAAGAAGAAGTTGGGGCATTTGTTGACCATTGAATGAAAGAAAGCGTTCAGCGATCAGCTTTCAGCAAAGAAGAAAAAGCCAATTTTTTTATTGACATTTTTGCTTGATCGCTGACCACTCACACTTAAAAGAGAGGAGAAATCGATGCCCAAAGTCATTGAAGGAAAGCTGAATGCCAAAGGGTTGAAGTTTGGGATCGTGGTCAGCCGGTTTAATGACTTCATCAGCGAGCGTCTCCTTTCCGGGGCTCTGGATGTGCTCGTTCGCAATGGAGCGGATGAAGGGGATATCGAGATCCTCAAGGTGCCCGGGGCCTTCGAGATTCCCCAGGTCGCCCGGAAGATGGCTTTGTCGAAGAAATATGATGCCGTCGTTTGCCTGGGAGCAGTCATTCGCGGGGCCACGCCGCACTTTGATTACATCGCCGCAGAGGTTTCTAAGGGGATTGCCATGATCGGGCTGGAAAGCGATGTGCCCGTGGCTTTCGGGGTTCTGACCACAGATAACTTGGAGCAGGCCATCGAGCGGGCCGGGTCCAAGGCCGGGAACAAAGGATGGGATGCAGCCCTTTCCGCAATCGAAATGGCCAACCTCTACCGGGAAATGAAGGCAAAGAAATAAATATTTGCCACAGAGAGCACCGAGATATTATTAAAATTGAAGGCAAGATCCAAATTAGAAGGCTAAATTATAAATTTTTTCTAGGGGCTGAATTTTTTTATTTCTCTGTGTTCTCTGTGTCCTCTGTGGCGAATAAGAAGTAAGGTGTTTTGATGAGTGTCCGGAGGAGAGCGAGGGAAATCGCCCTCCAGGTTCTTTACCAATTGGATATCAGCCGGGGAGATGCGCAAGAGGTTCTGGATCTCTATTGGGAGAATTTCAAACCCTCACCGAAGCCGCGGGAGTTTTGCCAGCGATTGATCGAAGGGGTGCGCCAGAGCCAGAGCCAGATCGACCAGCTCATCGAGGAGAACTCGGAAAATTGGACCCTGAAGCGCATGGCCATGGTGGATCGTAACATTCTGCGCCTGGCCACCTTTGAACTTCTGTACTGCGCGGACATTCCTTTCAAAGCCACCCTCAACGAAGCTATCGAACTGGCCAAAAAATTCGGCACGGAGGATTCCGGCGCCTTCATCAACGGAATTTTGGATAAAATCCATTCCCTTCTGGCCTCCCAAACGAGCCATCGCCAGGTCATTTCCAAGTGAAAATGAAATGGGCTATCCTTTCTGATGTCCATGGGAATCTCGAAGCTTTTCAGGCCGTGGTCAAAGACCTCCGTCAGGAAGGAGTAGAAAGGATTGCCCTCCTGGGTGATCTGGTTGGTTATGGGGCAGATCCCCATGAGTGCATCAGCCTCTTGCGGGAGCTGACTGAGTTGGTGGTGGCGGGCAACCACGATTACGGCGCGGTAGGCTTGACGGATATATCTTACTTCAACCCCGTAGCTAAAGCGGCCATCTTATGGACGGGAAGAAAACTTTCCGAAGAAAACAAGGCGCTCCTGCGCAGACTTCTCCTTGTGCGTCAAGTCGAGGGTATTACCTTTGTCCACGCCACGCCCAATGATCCTGACCAGTGGAATTACATCTTCACGATCCCGGAGGCGGAGGCAGGATTCCGAGCTCTGGTGGGAGAATTAGCTTTCATCGGCCATTCTCATTCTCCTGTGGTTTTGGCCAAAGAGCAGGGCGGCCGAGTCACTGCTTTTGAGAAAAAAGAAGTAACCCTACAAAAGGGGATCCGGTATATCATCAATGTGGGAAGCGTGGGACAGCCGCGTGACGGAAACCCTAAGGCCGCCTATGGCCTCTATGATCAGGCCTCAAGAAAATACCTGCTAAAGCGCGTGCCCTACGATATTCACGCCGCCCAGAAAAAGATTATGCGCGCCGGACTTCCTCCTTATTTAGCCCAACGTCTTTCCGTGGGCGCTTAGCTTATCCCGCTTCGTCACTCTGCGCATCAGTCCGGTAAGTTCAATCGCCTGGTTGGAACAGAGTTCGTAGCAACAATAACAGGATATGCATTTCTTAGAGTCGAGAAGCGGAAATTTTCCCATGGTCAGAGCCTGGACCGGGCAGTGCTGGACGCAGACGCCACACACCGTGCATAGTTCTGGACGCACGCTGAGGCGAGGTTTAACCAAGGGGCGGTAGTAGAGCTTGTTTACCGCGGCCCCCAGCAGGCCCTGGCTCACAAAGGTCAGGGGCATCTTGAATTTTTCCAGGCGTGACCATGAGCCCTGGATCTCCATCCTTGCGGGGTCTATCTCTCCCAAATCCCTCTGGAAGGCGATACGCAAGCAGTCCACGCTTTTCTGGGGAATGCCCATCATGGCAGCCATCAATCCATCCACAGCAACACCGTTTCTGGCAGCCAGGATTTTGCCGATGGGTCTGAGTTCCTGACTCGAAGGGCCATTGCCCTCCATGCCCACCACAGCATCCATGATCGTCAGGTCGGGGATACGAATCTGGTAGATATCTACCAGGGCCTCCGAGAAATTTTCGGGCCGGGCAGCAGAGAGATGCACCCGGGCCTTTTCCGCGCCCACCAGAATGCCGAACATGTTCTTGATCGCGCCCGTTATCCTCGTCTGGAGATGGGTCTTGAACTTGGGGACGTCGATGACCAGGTCAGCGTCGAGAATTACTTTGGAGACGACTAGCTTCTCAAAAAAGCGTGATCGCGCATTAATCTGCGCCGTCTCCTTGGCAAAATTGACAAAGCATCCATTGGCTGCATCGAAGATGCCGGAGATTCTCGCACAGCGCTCGTTAGCGGCGTAGCCATTCAACCCCGGGTTATCTCCAACCAGGCAGTGGGCTTCACGCCTTTTTAAGGCCTTCACCAGCGACCGAATCAAAGAAGGGTGGGTCGTAATCCCCTTCTCCGGAGGCGAGGGGCTGAGAATGTTCGGTTTTATGACCACCCGGTTCCCCTTCCAGGGGAAAGGAAAAGTTTCCAAGATTTTTTCGATTACATCTTCAATCTGCGAGTAGCTCGCATCCAAGACAAGGACCGAGGGTGGGCCTTTTGATATTCTACTGGTGTCTGGCATTCTTCATGTACCTCATTGGCTCAGCGAAAAGGCTTAAGGAGTTTTTATTTTCACACTGCAATTATAGAATATAAAATTAATTGAAAAATGGAAAGGGCTCTTGGTGCAAGATCATTAAAACCTCTGGTTCATAGGGGTGCAGAGAAGTGATGAGATGGACAAGGGTGGGGGTACCGATAAAGTCCTGAGGTAAAGCTTATTGAATGGTCTTAATCACATCGTCACTGTCGTAAAGGTTGGGGCCAACCTTGTTTGGCCCGAATGAGCCGATCACCACCCGGCTTTGTCCGTTTACCTGGTAATCAGTGTCGAAGAAGTAGTTGTTGCGCCAGGGATCAAGAGGGATAGGACCAGGAGTAAAATAAGGCCCTTTCCATTTGGGAAATTTTCCATCCGTCGCCACCAGACCGGCGGAGGCAGCATTGAGATTCCAAATTTCATTGCCGCCCCCACCCATGAAGATTACGTTGGGTTGTTGGTGGCCAGGCCATTGTTCCGTATCGGCTTCCAGCAAAATGATAGCTTTGTGAATCTTATCGATATCTCCGCGAGCGCGGGCAATCCTTCCTCTTTCGATGTAGGATTGCATTCGAGGAGTAGCTATGGCCGCCAGGATACCTATGATCGCCAGAACGATCATCAACTCGATGAGGGTGAATCCCCTGGGTTTTTTCCAGGCATTATCCAAGTTTTCCTCCCTCTTTCTCCCTTGATCAAGCAAAATTCCTGCCAGGATTCTAGAAATTTCAAAACTCACGATAATCATAATATTTTTTAAATCAACCGAACCAGAATCCCAGACCACAAGGAGTGAAAATGAGAGAAAATGTCACCCGAAGGATATTTTTTGTCATTCCCCCTTTTCCTGCGGCCAGCGGCGTTTCCGCGCTACCCGATACTGGGAGAAAGGGATACTCCGAGCACTTTTTCACACCAGCGGGCGGCAGCGAATAATTTCCCTTCGGCAAAAGCAGCCCCCACCAGTTGGATGCCCAGGGGTAATCCTTCGGGGTTGAGGCCCGATGGGAGGCCAATTGTAGGGAGACCCGATAAACTCCAGGGGATCTGGAACCAGGGGTCGCCGGTTGAGGCGAGGCCTTGAGGGGCTGGGGATGAGGTGGCCGGAGTTAGCAGGCAATCGAAATGCCGCATGACTTCGTCCATTTGGCCGCGGAACTGGCGTTTGATTTTCTGGGCACGCAGATAATCTGCGCTGGGAATCAAAAGACCAATCTCGATGAGCTCGCGAATTTTGGGACGGTATTGAGCTTGATGCTGTTCAAAGAGTTTTTCGTGGAAAGCCGCTCCCTCCACCCTCATGATGATGCGATGAGCGTCCTGCACGAAGGAGAAGCTGCTGGGCATCTTTACTTCTTCCATCTGGGCACCGGCCTTTTCCAGTTTGCTCAAGGTTTCTTCCGTATGCTTCCAGATTTGTTCTTCTGATTTCTCTCGGTAGAATGCGCGCACCAGTCCGATGCGCGGCGCCTTCCTGGAAGATTTCAAAAAATGGCTATAATCGGGAACAGCCTCTTGGCTGGCGGTCGGGTCTTTGGGATCCCTGCCTGCAAGAACTCCAAGAATGATCGCAGCATCCTCCACGCACCGTGTAAGAAATCCCACATGGTCCAGCGTCCAGCTCAAAGGAAAAACCCCGTAACGGCTGATCCGGCCATAGGTCGGCTTCAAGCCCACAACGCCGCAATAGGCTGCCGGGCGAAGGATGGAACCCCCCGTCTGGGAGCCCAAGGCTGCCGGGCACATGCGGGTTGCCACCGCAGCTGCCGATCCGCTGCTGGACCCTCCTGGGGTATGCTCCAGATTCCAGGGATTGCGTGTGGGTGCCGGGTCGGCAAAGGCAAACTCGGTGGAGGCGGTCTTTCCCAGGACAATCGCCCCAGCTTTTTTTAGACGAGCCACTGCTGTGGCATCATGGTCCGGGATGAAATTTTCAAAGATTTTTGAGCCGGCCGTGGTCTTTACTCCAGAGGTATAGAAAATATCTTTGACTCCGATGGGAATTCCACGAAGAATGCCGCGGTTTTTCCCCCGGACGATTTCCTCCTGGTGCCGGCGAGCTTCGTTAAGAACGGCCTTTCGATCGATGGTCACCCAGGCCTTAATAGAAGGCTCCAAAGAATCGATCCGCTGCAAGATGGATTCTATCAGCGTGAGAGGAGACAACCTTCTCCGCTTTATTTGGGTGATTATTTCTGCGAGGCTTAATATGTGACTATTAAGGGGTAATGAAGATGAATGTGATACAGTGAATTCTTGAAGATGATCGTAGAAATTGTCGATGTTAGAGGTCAGAAAAATGGCT
>JACRCA010000378.1 GCA_016234425.1 Deltaproteobacteria bacterium
GAATTCCTCGGGGAGTCGTCGGAGCTGACTGCCCACCCGTCATTCCATAGAGTCCATTGTTCATGCAGATCAGGGTCATGTCTAAGTTTCGGCGGCAGACATGAATGAAATGGTTTCCTCCGATGGCCGCTGCATCCCCATCCCCGGTGAAGACGATGGCTTTCAATTCCGGCCTGGCCAGAATTGCCCCCGTAGCTACCGCCGGCGCTCTGCCATGTAGCGACCATATGGCGTCAAAACCCAGGTATTGAGATGTCAGGCGGGCCGAACATCCAATTCCCGAAATAAAACAGAAACGGTCGCGGGGAATGCCATCTTTCTTCACCAGATGATCGACCGCATTCAGGGTATAGTTCAACACCTGGCCGATGCCGCAACCAGGGCAGAAGATAGTAGGCAAGCGGTCGCCGTAAACCCCGGTCTCTTTCAGATATTGCAGCATAGGGTGTCTCATCTTCAATTCCCCTAACCACAGAGACCGCAGAAAGGGCAGTCTCTGCGTCCTCTGTGCGCTCTGTGGTGAATCATTTTATTTACCAATAACCTCTTCTATCTTTTCGATGATTTGATCTGGAGAAGGCAGTTCGCCCAGGCAGGGAATGGGGATGAATTGCCTTGCCCGGTCCCGCAGGGCTTCCCGCAAGGGGTGGAGCATGTACCCCAAGTTCATCTCCGGAAAGAAGACATTTTGCAATTGTCCGACCATGGAGCGGATCTTGCTCTCGGGGAATGGCCAAAGTGTCTTCAGGCGAAGGAAACCAACATTCTTTCCCTTGGCCCGAAGTTCCTGCACAGCCTCCAAGGCCGAGCGAGTCGTCGTTCCGTAGGCCACCACAAGATTTCTGCAGCCTTCTAAATAGAATCCCTCTACTTGGGCGATTTCATCTGCATGGTCTTCGATCTTCCGATAAATGCGGCTCACACAGGCCATATGCATCTCCGGGCTATACTTGGTAACGTTGCCGTCTGGATGATGGACCAATCCCACCACATTCACCCGGTAGCCATCACCCCAGGCAGGCATGGGCGGAACCCTTTCCTCATAGGGTTCATAAGGGAGAAATTTCTCCAAAGGAATTCCTAAATCCTGGGGTCTGATGCGGTTGACGATCTTAACCTTCTCCCGGGTTGGAACAGTCAATCTTTCCCGCATGTGGGCCACGGTTTCATCGGCCAATAGAATCACGGGTACGCGCCATTTTTCCGCATAGTTAAAGGCTTCAATGGTAAAATCAAACATCTCCTGCACGGATGAAGGAGCCAGAGCAATCAGAGGTCCCCCGCCATGATGGCCCCACCGGGCCTGCATCACATCTTCCTGCGAGGAAGTAATATACCCTTGGCCTGGCCCCGGCCGCTGGACATTGACGATGAGGAAAGGCGTCTCAGACATGATGGCAAAGGAAACCGCTTCCATCATGAGGGAGAAGCCTGGCCCGGAAGTAGCTGTCATGGCCTTGGTCCCGGCCCAGGATGCTCCAATGAGGGAGCAGGCAGAGGAAATTTCATCCTCCATCTGGATAAACCGACCTCCCACCTGGGGCAGGCGTTCAGCTGCCTTTTCCATTATTTCTGAGGCAGGGGTGATGGGATAGCCAGCATAGTATCGGCATCCGGCGAAGATCGCCCCTTCCACGCAGGCATCGCTCCCGAACAGATAATAATCCCCCGGGGGGAGCGGCCCTCGGATGACCTTCTTTGCCTCTTCTTCCGTAAGTAGGGGCTCAAAGGCCGTATGATCACTTACGGACATATTCGATCCCTTTCTTAAAGGCTTCGAGGTTTTGCGACAGAGTCTTTGGGGGAACACTCTCTGAAATTGCCTTCTCCAGGGCATTCTGAGAGATTACCCCCGTCAGATGACAGAGGGCCCCGAGGGCTACCATATTTTGGAATTTTTTATTTCCAACCGTAAGGGCAATCTCCGCAGTGGGGATTTTGACCACCTGAATATCCGAACGAGGAACTTCCTTTACAACCGTCAGCGGGTCGATGATCAGAAGGCCTCCGGGCTTGAGGTCTTTGAGGTATACGTCGTGGGCGGTCTGCGAGAGGGCAACCAACACGTCCGCGGAGCGCACTTTTGGGTAGTGGATCTCTCCGTCGGATAAGACGAGTTCTGCTTTGCAGGCCCCTCCCCGCGACTCTGGCCCGTAGGATTGGGTTTGGACGGCGTTCTTACTATCATAAAGGGCCGCAGCTACCCCCACAATCTTTCCAGCGGTAACGACCCCTTGCCCGCCAAATCCAGCAATGCGGATCTCAAAGCGTTTCATGCCTTTGAATCACCCCATTCATCATTTCGCTCCTAGTTGCACAGAAGGAGCAAACTCCACCTCTCTTTGATAATAACCTATTTTAACCATTACAATGACGGCAATCAGACAAATGGCTCCGATGATGTCCGTGGTCAGTCCTGGTTTGATCAAACCCAGGGCAGCGATGACCAAAAGGATTCGCTGCGGCCATTTAATGGATTTAAACATCCATCCCTGAAGCCCACCGGCCAAGCAAATGGTTCCTATACAGGCTGTAATCAGGGAATAAACGATCTCTCTCCAATCTCCGATCATCAGCAAAGAAGGCCCGTAAATAAACATATAGGGAATGATATAGCCGGCCGCGGCGATTTTCACCGCGCACAAACCCACGCCCCACAAGCCTGTCTGAGCGATCCCCGCTGCCGCAAAGGCCGCTAAAGCTACCGGAGGGGTGATCGCTGAAAGGCAGGCGAAGTAAAAAATAAACATATGGGCGGCCAGCGGAGGGACACCCATTTGCGTAAGCGCCGGCGCGATGGTGCTAGCGGCGATGACGTAAGAGGCCGTGGTTGGAAGGCCCATTCCCAGGATGAACGAGACGATCATAGTCAGAAAGAGGGCCAAGGGAAGAAAGCCTCCCGAGAGGGCAATCAACATGTTGGAGATCCGCATCCCCAGTCCGGTTAGGGCCATGACACCAATGATAATCCCCGCGCAGGCACAGGTGGCTGCTACTTCCAGAACACCTTTAGGCCCCCCTTCTAAGGACTCCAGAATTTTCCTCCCTCCCATTCTTGTGGCCCTGCGGATGAAACTGCAGATAAAGATAGACAGTGAGGACCACAAAGCGGCCCGGATGGGAGATGTTTCCAGGACGATGAGGGAATAGAGTAAGACCACAATAGGGACAAGAAGGTGTCCTTGCTGAAATAATACTACCCTCGCTTTTGGAAGTTCGGCTCGGGGAATTCCCTTCAAGTTGTAGCGCAGGGCCTCAAAATCAATCATCCAGTAAAGAGCAAAGTAGTAAAGGATGGCCGGGATGGCCGCAGCCACAATGATCTTGGTGTAAGGGACTCCCAGAACCTCGGCCATGATGAAAGCACCCGCTCCCATGACCGGCGGCATGATCTGCCCTCCGGTAGAAGCCACGGCCTCGACAGCCCCGGCCATCTGTGGACGATAGCCCACACTCTTCATCATGGGAATGGTCATCCATCCATCTACCATGACATTGGCCACGGCCGATCCAGAGATGGTGCCAAAGAGCGAGCTGGCGATAACGGCAATTTTGGCCGGGCCTCCTCGAGCCCAACCGGCAAGAGCTTTGGCCAGGTCCGTAAAGGTCGTCCCTGCCCCGGAGACGCTCAGGAAGGACCCAAAGAGAATGAAAAGAAATACGTAGGTAGCTGAAACCCCCAAGGGGATGGTGAAGATCCCTTCCGTGCTGAATAGAAAGCTTACCATTCTCTGGTAACTATACCCCCCATGGCGAACACCCTCTGGAAGATATTGTCCCAATAAGGTGTAGCCGATGAAGACCAAGGCCAAAATAACCAAAGTGATCCCGGTCGTCCGGCGGGTCATCTCTAAGACGAGAAGGAGGATGCAGGTACCAAAGACTACATCCCAGACTGTGGGGTCAACTCCGGTGCGCTGGATGAGGTTATCGAAGTCAACGAAAAGATAGACCGTTGAGAGCACAGCGACCAGGCACAGGGGGATGTCGGAAAAATGGATTTTATTGCCCGGAGAACCCTTATCCGCTTTGAAAAGGAGGAATGTCAAAATTAAAGTAAAGCAGAGATGAATGGCCCGAAGTTGAAAAGGATCCATGGGATAGACCGCCAGGACAAAGACCTGCCACACGGACATGGCCACAGCCACTACCCTGACGCTCAGTTTAAAAAATCCAGTGAGATTGCGCCTGGGAAGGCCTTCCTCTTCTGCCGGAACTGGAAGGCCTGATTTTCCTTCTCTCTTCCCTTTCTCGCCCATTTGGGCCTACTTCTGCTCCATCGGTCTCCTTGGCCTTCCGTTCTCTATTTAGGTGGTAAAGCCTTATCCGGGACGGCGACTCCTTTTTCCTTGTAAAACTTGTACGCCCCAGGATGCAGAGGAAGGGCAAGGTATTTCTGATTTTCCAGAGTGACGTCCTTCAAAGCCTTGTGGGTTGCCACCAGAAGGTCATAGCTGGCGAAGGTGGTCTCTAAAAACTTATAGACCATGTCGTCAGGGACATCCTTATGCGCGAAAAGAGCCGACCAATCAGCCGTAGCGGGAACGGGATAAGGCTGATTTTTATAAACATTGGGAGGAACCTCACTCGGTGAAAGGAAGGGGTATTTGGCCTCAATTTTTTTGAGATCGTCTGGAGCGAACCCGATAATTACCCCATCAAGCGTGGAAGTCACTTCATTTGCCGCACCTAAGGGAACACCTCCACTCGACCATCCGGCGTCAATCATCCCATCTCGCAACAAGTTCACTGTATCTGCGAATGGGACCGTAACAACCCGGGTAAACTTGACCCCTAGGAGCGCGCCAATATCCCTCAAATACATGTCTGAAGTTCCCCCCGGTGGCCCGCCGCTGACGATCTTTCCATGAAAATCACGAAAGGTCTTTATGTTCTTCTTGGCCAGAGTATAGCCATGCCCATAGGAGGGAAATACAGCGACCAGAGATCGCAAGTTATCATGCTTTTGTTTCGCCCACCCTGTTCCTGTGTAAGCCTGCCAGGCAGAACCCTGAGCGATGATGGCAAAGAGGAGCTGCTTGGCCTGCAATAATTTGGGGTTGTGCACTGATCCCCCGGTCACCTCCACCGTGGCCTTCACGTCCATCTTTTCAAATATCTTTACAAAAGCTCCACCTACGTAATAAAAAGTTCCTCCAACGGATGCCGTAGCGATAGAAATCGTTTTCGGCCACTCCGCGGCCCAGGTTGCCGTCCCGCCCAAAAATAAGGCGAGAACCAGAATACAGATGAAACCAACGAATTTTCTCCTATCCATGATAAATCCCTCCTCTCAATTAAGTAATGAGTGATGAGCAATGAGGGTAAAATTCCCTTCCCACCTCCTTTCATTTTTAGAGGTCCGCTTTCCGGGTGCCATGGACGACCAGGGGCAGAAGATTGCCCTGTGCATCGAATGGCATGGGCTTTGGACCGTCTAAAATTTGTAAGTCCGACCTCTCTTTCAGCTCCTGTCCATACTCTTCGGAGACTTCCACTTCATCGACCTGCAGCGTATTTTTTATGCGCACGATCTTGCTCTTCTCCGGAGGGATCAGGCCAATGGAGCCCAGGGCTACTTTGATAGCTTCTTGATCAGTCTCGAAATGCATGGGAACGGCGGCCTTTTCCAAGCTGATGCCGGTAATGCAGTTCATATAGGTCGCCTGGTAATTAATCTTGTCCACCAGTCTTTTGGTGGTCAGATCGGCCAGACCAATGCCGGTGGCATTCCCTTCGGAGTTAGGCGTTAGGTCTCGCACAAAGAGCCTTTTTATGTTCGTCGGATGAGGAAAGACGCCCAACAGATCCCGATTCCTCCCCGTAACATTCGGGTCGATCCCTGTGCCGCTGATGTCCTTTCCCATTTCATCCACGATCAGAAGATCGATCTCGTTAAAGGGAAGCCTGGGCATCATCTTCTTGGCCAGCTCCAAGAGTTCCATTTCCTTCTTCTCCAATTCTTCAGGTCTCAGAGCCACGACCCTGGCCGTTTCATCATAGCCATTTTCGACCGTCCCCAGACCGCATAAGATGGGGGCCCTTTTCAAAACCACACGCCCTGCGCCGACGATGATCTTGGGGAAGGTATACTGGATGGCTGCCTTGTGGTAATGCTCCGCGCCCTTTTGCTTTCCCATGCCAATGGCCATCATCTTCATCAAGCCGCTCTCGATCGGAGCTTTGAACTTCGTATGGGGTTTTATGCGGTTGACCACGATGATCCAATTAGCCTGGGAAGCATGCTTATCAATGAAAACCGGAACCCCATCCTCTGTCTCCCCAATTTCCACCACCTCCATGGACGAAAGGATGGGCGCTCCGGTGAAAGCTTCGGTCACATTATAATGAGCCAAAAGGGTGGCCTGCCCTTCAGCCGTCGCTCCTCCGTGACTGCCCATAGCCGGGAAGATGAAGGGTTGAACTCCGAGGGACTTGAGATATTCGACAGCGGCTTTCAAGATCACGGCGATGTTCGCCACTCCCCGGCTCCCGGCTGTCAGGGCCACCCGCTGGCCAGGTTTGATGTACTTTTCCAGAGAGAGCCTCTTCAACTCGGCCTTTACCGTGCCCGGAATATCTTGGACCGCTGTGCGGTCAAAAGATTGGCGAATGCGGTAAACCTTTGGAAAATTCATGATTGTTACCTCCTTGAAAAAATCCGTAAAGCGTGAGAGTGTAACCCGACTCCCCACTTCCCACTCACCCCTTATGGCTTGCGCCTTACGGCTATTTAAATACTTCAATAGCCATATCCGGGCAGATCCGTCCGCACATCGTGCAGGCTGTGCATTCCTCCGAACCATCGAAGAGGACAAAATGATAACCCTTCTCGTTGAAATGCTCAGAAAGCATGATCAATTTCTTCGGGCAAGTAGAAATACAAAGCTGGCAACCTTTACACCGTTCCTTATCAACAACGATTTTCCCCACCATCCAATCCCTAATATCTCTTCCCTTCACCCTCATCCCCTCCCCTAGGAGGCTTTGTCGCAATACTTATTTGTCATTGCGAGCGACCGAAGGGAGCGTGGCAATCTCTATATTTTCAATGCCTTGTGAGATTGCTTCGGTCGTTTCACTCCCTCGCAATGACATTGCGACCCAGCCTCTAGGGGGAGGGTTGAAGTAAGGGATCTAGATTTGCCCTGCAGCTTCCTCGGCTCCCCTTCTCAATGCCTTTTCATTTACCACGAGCAATTCTTTTCGGTGCTCAGGAATCATCCGCCGCAAAGCTAAAATGACTGACTCCAAGGAAACGACCCTTTTCCCCCCAATGTATGCGCCCAGAGCGGCCATGTTGGTAACCTGGAGTGTCCCCGCTTCTTCCGCAATCTTATTCGCCGGGATCTTGACGACCTGAAGGTCGCTGCGCTGGCAATCTCGGTCTACCAGGGAAGAATTGATCACCAAGAACCCGCCCATTTGAATGGTAGCTTCAAATCGATCGAGGGAGGGCTTATTCATGGCCACCAATGAGGAAGGGTTGTGGGTTACGGGTGAGCCAATCCGGTCAGATGAAAGCATCACGGTACAATTGGCTGTCCCCCCGCGCATCTCCGGACCATAAGAGGGCATCCAGGTGACCTTCAACCCTTCGTGCATCCCGGCGGAACAAAGGAGTTGTCCCATGAGCAGGATACCCTGCCCTCCGAACCCCGACATGATCACCGACTCATGCATAAAAACTCCATTAGCCACAGAGCTCTCAGAGAACACAGAGGGGCGAGACGATAAAAAACGAATTTTTTTCCCTTAGCATTGACGTTTGTTTTTATTTTTATTACCTCGGTGAACTCGGTGTCCTCTGTGGCTAAATTTTAATTCTTTTTAGGACTGGCGAACTCGCCCAACGGGTAATAGGGGATCATTTTTTCTTCGATCCATTTCAACGCTTCCACCGGCGTGACTTTCCACTGCGTGGGACACATGGAAAGGCACTCGACCAGGGCGAAGCCTTCATCAGCC
>JACRCA010000377.1 GCA_016234425.1 Deltaproteobacteria bacterium
GGAATGAAAATCTTCCAGCGGGTTTACTTTCATTTGATCTTGAAATTCTATCACGGCCTGAGTGCCCTTGGCTTTGATAGCTTGAACATGATCCCAAACTGCATTAGCCGATGCCCGCAAGGAAACGCCGGGGTAAATAACCAGCGACACCCCGATTTCCTCCAACTCTTCTATTGGCAGGTGCGGAGAAACTCCGGCAAGATTATATAATATCGGGGCCTGGACTTCCTTTACTATTTTCCGTAACTCTTCCTTCGAAAGTGGAGCCTCCACAAAGGCCATGTCTGCCCCCGCTTTGACGTAAGCATTGGCTCGGGCGATAGCCTCTTCCAAACTACCCTCTACGGCTCCTCGGGCATCCGTACGGGCAATGATCAGGAAATCAGGGTCCATCTCTTTCCGGGCGGCATCGGCGGCCATAAACTTTCCCACGGCCTCTTCCACTGGCACAAGCATTTTGCCAGCCACGTGGCCGCATCTTTTCGGGGTAATCTGGTCCTCGATATGAATCCCGGCAACCCCGGTCTGGATGTACTCCCTCACCGTTCGCCTCACGTTGATAGCGTTTCCGTATCCGGTGTCAGAATCGGCGATGACTGGAATCTGAACGGCGTTGGCTACGTACCGGGCAATGGTGTGCACTTCGGTCATCGTAGCCAGCCCGACATCCGGCATGCCCAATAGGGAGACGGAAAGGCCGTAACCTGAAAGATATACAGCTTCGAACCCCGCCTTCTCGATGATTTTCGCTGTGAGGGCATTATAGCAACCAGGAGCCACCAGGATTTTCTTCCGTTCCAGCAGGCGTCTCAAAGCAGATGTCTTTTTCAAAAGAGTGTTCCTCCTTCTGTGAGATTCATTGAGTAATCAAATGACTCCCTCTCTTTGCAGTTCCTCTACCTTTTCCCCAGGATATCCCAATAGCTCTTCAAGGATTTGGCGAGTGTGCTGCCCTAAGAGCGGCGGAGGCCCAAAGGTCTCCCCCGGAGTCCCCGACATCTTGATGGGGTTGCCCGGCTGTTTCACGCTTCCGCCCAGAGGGTGTCCCACTTCCACCACCATATTTCGCCTAAGCACCTGAGGATCAGCAAGGGCCCGGTCGAAAGTATTGATCGGCCCTGAAGGAATCCCCTTTTGGGCAAATAGCTCCAACCATTCATCTCCGGGCCTGGTGGCTAAGGTCTTCGAGACGATGGCCTCAATTTTTTCCTTATCCTCCCAGCGTCCGTCGCGCTTGGCATACTTGGGATCTTTCAATTGGTCGACCTCCAGGATTTCCACAAAAGGCTTCCAAAAGTTGTCACCGACCAGAGCCAGAATGATGTAGATGTCTTTGGTTTTAAAAGATCCGTAAGGGACATGGACGAAGTGTTCGTTGCCGATAGGCCCTGGAACTTCTCCGGAAAGAAAATACATGGTGGCCATATAGTTCAGCAGGGATATTTGGACATCCAACATCGAGACATCCACCTTCTGGCCCTTTCCTGTGCGGGCCCGGCTGACGAGAGCGGCCAAAATCCCCAGAGCCGAGAAAACCCCTCCACCCATATCCCCGATGGGAATTCCGCTGCGCACTGGAGGGCGCTTGCGTTCGCCAGTGATGCTCACGCCGCCACCCATGGCCTGGACTACGAGATCGAAAGCCGGACGGTCGCGCCCCGGGCCAGTCAAACCGAATCCAGTGCAGGAGCATGATATGATGCCAGGGTTGATGCCTTTCAGAGTGTCATAATCAATCTTCAGTCGATCCAGCACTCCTGGCCGAAAATTGTCGTAGACCACGTCGGAAATTTTCACCAGGTCATAGAAGACGGATCTTCCTTTCTCAGTTTGAAGATCCAGGGTCAGGCTCTTCTTGTTGCGGCAAAGGGTCAGAAAATACGCCCCCATTCCATGAAGAGAATTCTTGAGATCATTCTCCAACAGACGTCTTGTGCCCTCTCCCGTCTTGGGGGGCTCGACTTTGATGACTTCTGCCCCCAGGTCTGCCAACAGCATAGCTCCGTAGGGGCCAGCTAACATATGAGTCAAATCCAAGACCCGAACTGCCGACAGCGCTTTCATCGTTGGCCTCCCTCGCCTCACCCCTGACCTTGATCGGGGCGGCGATCGCTGACGAGCTCTTGGGTGATCTGCGAGCATTCCACCAGTCGATCCAGGTTCACACCGGTCTCCACCCCCATCTTGTGGAACATGTACACAAGGCTTTCTGTGGCCACATTCCCTGGAGCCCCGGGGGCATAAGGACATCCCCCCAGACCTGCAATGGAACTTTCGAAGATTTTAGCTCCTGCCTGCCAGGCCGAATAAACATTGACCAGCCCAATCCTCCGGGTGTCATGGAAATGCAGCGCAATGGGCAAGTCGGAAAGCTGGGATAAGAGCACAGAGAGCAGCTCTTTGACCTGTAAGGGATGAGCCATCCCAGTGGTGTCGGCTAACGTGACTGCGGAGACCCCCGCATTTCGGAATGCCTCGGCGACTTCGATAACCCTTTCCACGCTAACGCTTCCCTCGAAAGGACACCCGAAGGAAGCAGCAATGGCTCCTCGAAGCTGCACGCCATTCCTCCGGGCTTTCTCAGCAATGGAGGAGAGTTCAGCCAGCGACTCCCAAGTGGACTTGTTGAAATTTTCCCGATTCAAAGCCTCGCTCGCTGAGACGACGAAGACCACCTCTTCCAAGCCGTTCTCAATGGCTCGATCCAGACCTTTCTCGTTAGGAATCAAAGCACTGAAGACAACGCCCGGCGGCTTGGTGATGCGTCGGATGACCTCGGCTGCGTCTTTGAGTTGAGGGATCCATTTCGGGTGGGTGAAAGAGGTAGCTTCAATGGATCTCAAGCCGGCCGCGGAAAGAAGGTCGATGATTTTGACCTTGTCCCCCGTGGGGATCTCTTTTCTGACATTCTGGAATCCGTCACGCGGACCCACTTCGACGATGGAAATGGACTTAGAGGAAAGTTCCTCCCGCACCATATAGGCCTCCTCGGGAAGGGAAAATCTCTTGGGCTTGGTAGCAATTCAAATGAGCGGGTGAGATATTTATAAGAAAAATTCCCCAATCTGTCAATCAAAAGAAGTTTTTATAATTCTTTCCATTTCCCGAGGTCTGACAGGACTCTATCGACCACCTCTGCGGCCAGACCGGTATGAACTGCCGGGTCCATCATCCGGGTCAATTGTTCGGGAGTGAAAATTTTTTTCATAACGGGGTCTTCCTGAATTACGTCGAAGAACGATTTCCCCTCTTGGACCGCTTTCATGGAGAGTTCATAGACTACATCATGAGCTTTCTGCTTCCCGATTTTTTCCCCCAAGGTAAACATGAAGGTCTCAGACATGATCAATCCCTGGGTTAAATAGAGGTTCTTGAGCATCCGTTCCGGATTTACTTTCAGGCCTTCCAGCAAAGTTCTGGTGTTTCTCAGGGCAGCACTGAAGACCATACAGGCTTCTGGAAGGATCAGGAACTCACAACGCCAGGTGCCGGTGTCCCGTTCGTGTTCTGTCTCCATGGCCTCGAGCATCGTGGCGGCATGGGCCCGAAGGATTTTCCCCAGCGCCATGGTTTCTTCACTCAAGTTCGGATTGCGTTTGTGAGGCATGGTACTGCTGCCCACCGTCCCTTCTTTGATGGGCTCTTCCACCTCACCGAATTCCGGTTTCATCAAAACCCGGATCTCGTTGGCAATCTTAGCCAGGGTGGCACCGGTCATGGCCATCCAGTTGACAAACTCGGCAAAATGATCCCGGGCGGCATGCCAGCAGATCAGGGGGCTGCTCAATCCAAGCTTGGCCATAACCCGATCCTGGACCTCCAGCCCTTTCGGGCCAAAGCTGGCAAAGGTTCCTACTGCCCCTGTGAGATTGCCCACCAGGAGTCTGGGTTCCATCTGTTCCAGCCGCTCCAAATGTCGGGCAACCTCAGCGGCCCAGACCGCAACTTTAAACCCGAAGGTGATGGGTACGGCGTGAACACCATGGGTCCTTCCAGCCATGGCGGCATTTTTGTTTTTTTCTGCCAGATTCAAAGAGGCGGCCAGAATGGCTGGCAAATCCCGCTTTATCAAAACCAACGCTTCCCGAATCAGCAAAACCATGGCCGTATCGATAATGTCCTGAGTGGTTGCCCCATAATGAATGAACTGACCGCTCTCTCCCGGGCAATTTTTTTCCAGCACTTTCAGAACGGACACCAGGTAATGGCCGACCTTCTTCTGGACCTCCGTTACCTGATGGAAATCAATCTTTTCAGCCTTGGCCTGCTCTTTGATCAGAGGGACTAACTGGGAAGGGATCAGATCCAGCTCTCCTTCAGCTTCAGCCAGGGCCACTTCCACATCCAAGATTTTTTGCAGGTAATTCAACTCATTGAAGATGCCCTTCATTTCGGAAGTGGCAAATTTGTCGCCAAAAAGTCTGTAGGTCATGGGATGAAAGTTCATGGAAGATCCTTTCCTGTAAGGGTTGGCCTTAGCCCCCTCACCCCAGCCCACTCCCC
>JACRCA010000382.1 GCA_016234425.1 Deltaproteobacteria bacterium
AGGCTTCTTGCAGCAGGCGGTCGATGGATGGCATCAAGCTTTCGGAGTGAGTTACTGGAAGGTTCAGGATGACTTCGGCGAGGACCTTCTCCCCCCTGAACAAGTCATCTTCGGGCAGCGAAGCTTCCACCAAGGCCACGCTGCCAGTTGAGGTGGAAGTTTCGACAGCCAGGATAAGCATCTTTTACTGCGTTCCAACGATGCGTGAGACGTCGTTGTAAATGACCAGGAGGATAAGCAGGATGATGATAAAGATGCCGACCTGCTGGGCCCTTTCGCGGAGTTTCAGACTGACCGGCTTACCGATGATGGCCTCGATGAGGAAGATGAGAAGGTGCCATCCGTCCAGGACCGGGATAGGTAGGACATTTAATATGACGAGGTTGATACTGATTACGGCCATGAAAATCACCAGGCTCAGCGCACCCGCTTTGGCCTGTTGACCTGCCAGTTGAGCGATAAGGATGGGGCCGCCGATGGTTTTAGCCGAGATCTTTCCTTCGATGATCTTGACGATGCTGATTACGGTTAATTCCGTGATCCGCCAGGATTGGGCCAAGGCCTTGTAAGTGGCTGTGAAGGGATCGAAGCGTTCGATAAAGAAATTGCCCGACGGAGAGATTCCAATCAGGCCCACTTGCACTTCGTCGCCAAAAATATTTTTCTGGGTAGAAACCCGGGGGGTGACCGAAACCTGGAAAGTCCTTTTCTCCCGCTCTACCTTCAAGAGCAGCGGACGATGGCCGCTATCATGGATGATCTTGGCCAGCTCTTCCCAACGCTTGATCGGAGCGCCGTTAACCTCCAGAATGCGATCGTCTTTCAACAGCCCGGCCTGCTGGGCCGGATAATCCGGCTTAACTTCCCCCACCTCTGGAAGCAGGGTGGGCATGCCCACCATGAATACGGCAGCAAAGGCCACTACGGCGAAGAGAAAATTGCAGAAGGGGCCGGCGAAAACAATCCCCAGCCGTTTGCCCACAGGCTGATGAGAGAAAGACCTGGCCAACAGCTCTGGGGGAATTTTTTCTCCCAGCTCTTCCCCGATCATCTTCACGTAGCCTCCCAGCGGAATCAGGGAGACCCGATATTGGGTTTCCCCGATCTTTTTCCCCAACAACTTGGGGCCGAAACCTAAGGAGAAGGTGACGACGCCGACCTTGGACTTTTTGGCCATGAGAAAATGGCCCAGCTCATGAACGAAGATCAAAACCCCTAAAACAATGACGGTAGCAATAATCGTGGTGATCACAGTTTACCTCGGTCGATCATTTGTTGGGCTTCCTCTCTGGCCCAGGCATGCACCCGAAGAATTTCCTCCAAGCTGCGCAGTTCTGTCGGATGGTGGTGATCCATGGTTTGGCTAATCAGACGGGAGATTTGTAAAAATCCCAGGCGGCGCTGCAAAAAAGCCTCCACCGCCACTTCATTGGCCGCGTTGAGGACAACCGGCATCGTTCCTCCCTCTTTCAAGGCCCGGTAGGCCAGATCCAGCGCTGGAAATCGCTCCTTGTCCACCTGGCTGAAGGTCAGCTTACTGATCTCAAACAGGTTCAGCGAAGGAAGCTGCAAATCCAGCCTCTCGGGATAGGAAAGAGCATAGGCGATGGGCCCGCGCATATCCGGAATGGCCATCTGGGCGATTACCGCGCCATCAATATATTCTACCATGGAATGGACGATGGATTGCGGGTGAATTTGTACCTCGATCTTCGCCGGGGGGATCCCAAAGAGCCAGTGCGCTTCGATGACTTCCAGCCCTTTGTTCATCAGGGAAGCGCTGTCGATGGTAACCTTCTTGCCCATGCGCCACTGGGGATGGTTCAGGGCCTGCTGCGGCGTGACTTCCGCCAGCTTTTCCAGAGGGGTATCAAGAAAGGGGCCGCCAGAGGCGGTGAGGATGATGCGTTTGATGTCCTCTTTTCGATGTCCAGCCAAAGCCTGGAAGATGGCACTGTGCTCGCTGTCGATGGGAAGAATACGCGCTCCCTTTTCCTGGGCCTCCCGCATCAGGATCTCACCGGCCATGACCAACGATTCTTTGTTGGCCAGCGCCAGGGTTTTCCGGGCCTGCAAAACGGCCAGAGCGGGTAAGAGACCGGCGCTGCCCACTACAGCGGAAACCACCATCTCCACTTCCGAGTGAGTAGCCACAGCGATTAGCCCTTCCAGGCCCGAAAGGATGCGGATGGTTTTCCGGGGCCAGCGCTCTTGCAGGTTCCTGGCCGACTGCGGATCCATCATGGCAGCCAATTCGGGGGAGAAGCGCAAGATCTGCTCTCCCATCTTCTGCTCGTTTCTGCCTCCGGCCAGAGCGACGACTCGGAACTTATCCGGGTGTTGCGCAACAATCTCGAGGGCATTGCCGCCGATGGATCCCGTGGAACCAAGTAGGGACAGCTTTTTCATGACCTCATTTCACGAAAGAAAGTTCGGAGTATTTAGTTCGGAGTTTTTAGCTTTTACTCCGAACTATGAACTCCCAACTCCGGACTGTTTTATCCTAACCCTGTGGCCCAAATATAATAGTACACCAGAGGCCCAGCAAATAGCACGCTGTCAATGCGGTCTAAGAGCCCTCCATGGCCGGGAATAAGAGTCCCGGAGTCTTTCACGTTGGCGCTGCGCTTGATGAGCGACTCGCCCAGGTCTCCGCATTGACCGATCACGCCTACCCCCAAGGCCAGGGCCAGGGCATGCCAAAAAGGGAGCTGGGGAAAGAAAAGAAATTTGAAACCCAGGGCGCCAGCAATGCTGCCGCCGACTGCGCCCAGGCCTCCTTCCACAGTCTTGCTCGGGCTGATCTTCGGCGCAAGCTTTTTTTGGCCCCAGGCCCGGCCCACATAAAAGGCGGTTGTATCCCCGAAATATACCACGACCAGGGTGAAAAGGACCCAAACCCTGCCCTTTTCCAGTCTGTGCATCAGGATGAAGTTTGCCAGGAGAAAAGACACGTAAAAAAAACCCAGGAGGTGTTTGCTCACCTTATCCACCCGGACCGGAAACTCCTCGGGTTGAAAGAGCGCCAGGATGAGCAGGAAAAGGAGAAGAAAGGCCAGCCCCGCGATGAACCATCGAAGGTCTCCGGGATAAATGGTCAGAGGAAGCAGAAGGCCGAGGAGTAAGCCGATCATTCTTTCATTTTGCCCAATTCCTGGCAGAGACATGGCGTAAAACTCCCGCAAGCCCAAGAGGGTCAAAGAAAGGATGAGTAGAAGGAAAAGCCAAGGGGGGGCGAAGAGGATGAACAGGATCAGACAGGGAGCGATGATCAGGCCGGAAAGCCAGCGTTTCCAGTGCATGGGATCACCGGTCCCCAGTTTTGATTTGTTCACTGGTCAGGCCGAACCTGCGTTCCCGTTCTTGGTAACTCAGCAAGGCCTGGATTAATTCCTCCCTGTTGAAGTCTGGCCAGAGCGTAGGGGTTACATAGATTTCCGTGTAAGCCAGCTGCCACAGGAAAAAATTGCTGATGCGCATCTCTCCGCTGGTGCGGATGAGCAGGTCGGGGTCCGGGAGGCTGGCCGTCCAGAGGTATTTGGAAAAAAGCTTTTCGTCGACCTCTTCTGGGGCCAGGGTCCCTTCCCGGCAGTTGATCATGATCCGCCGGATAGCCTGGAGAATGTCATCCCTCCCCCCATAGCTGAGAGCCAAGCTCAAGGTCATCGCGGTGGCCTGGGAAGTCTGCTTGATTGTTTCGTTCAAAGTAGACAAGACATCCTTGGGCAGACGGTTGAGGTCGCCGATAGCCAGCAGACGGATTCCGTTATCCAGCATCTCCGGAAGTTCTGAGCTCAAGTAGTTCTTGAGGAGGAGCATGAGCGCCTCCACCTCTCCTGGAGGACGGTTCCAGTTTTCCGACGAGAAGGCAAAGAGCGTTAAGTAGGGAATGCCAATTCGGCGGGAGGCGCGGACAATGTCGCGGACGGATTCGGCCCCTTGTTGGTGGCCAGCAATCCGGTCCAAGGACCGTCTCTCAGCCCAGCGTCCATTCCCGTCCATGATGATGGCCAAATGGCGGGGAAGTTTTTCTTTGATTAAACGATGCATAATCCTGGCATCCTTTTCAAGGCCGCCTCCAGAGAGCTTTTTTGAACCCCTATGCAGCCAGGGGAATCATCCCGATGCATCCGCAGAATATCTTTGGCCGAAGAAAGAAAAAAACCGATCGGCGGGAAGAAGGCGAAGGGCTTCAGACCTCCAGGATCTCTTTTTCTTTGACCTGGATGATCTCCTCGGCTTTGGCAACAGATTTATCCATGAGCTTCTGCACCTCTTCCTGGAACTTGAACTGTTCGTCCTCGGAGATCACCTTGTCCTTTTTGGCTGTTTTCAGTTGCTCGTTGGCGTCCCGGCGGATGTTGCGCAAGGCAACCTTGCACTCTTCTTCCATACGTTTAATCACTTTGACGAGTTCCTTCCGCCTTTCCTCGGTGAGGGGAGGAATGTTGACCCGCACGATTTTTCCATCGCTGAGGGGGGTAAGCCCCAGGTCTGATTTTTGGATAGCTTTTTCAATTTCTCCTGTGATTTTTGGGTCCCAAGGCTGGATGGAAATTGTCCGGCTTTCGGGGACCGAGAGGGAAGCCACCTGAGATAAAGGGGTAGAAACGCCATAATAGTCCACGCGCAGGCCATCCAGCAGGGCCAGGGAGGCCCGCCCAGTTCGCACCCGGCTCAACTCTTTACGCAGCGCCTCCACAGATTTTTCCATTTTTCCCTTCAGCTCGCCCAGGAAGCTCTCTTTTTTGAACATGCCCTATCCCCCAATGACGGTTCCGACTTTCTGGCCAAGCACTACCCGCTTGATATTTCCTTTCTCCGTGAGGTTAAATACAATGATGGGCAGATCGTTGTCCATACACATGGAGATGGCTGTGGAATCCATAATCTTGAGACCACGGTTTAAGAACTCGATGTAAGAGAGTTTTTTAAACTTCTTCGCTTGCTTGTGGATCAATGGGTCGGTGTCATATACCCCGTCAACTTTGGTGGCCTTGAGGATCACCTGGGCTTTCACTTCCATGGCTCGCAGGGCCGCGGCGGTGTCTGTAGTAAAGAAAGGGTTGCCCGTGCCTCCAGCGAAAATAGCCACTCGTCCCTTCTCCAAGTGGCGAATGGCCCGTCGCCGGATGTAAGGCTCGGCGATTTGAGGCATCTCGATGGCGGACATCACCCGGGTGAAGATGCCCATCTTTTCCAGAGCATCTTGCATGGCCAGGCTATTGATCACCGTGGCCAGCATTCCCATTTGATCGGCTGAGGCCCGGTCCATCCCTTGGGCGCTGGCGGCCACACCGCGGTAGATGTTCCCTCCGCCGATGACCATGGCCACTTCCACGCCCAGTTTCTTCACATCCACTACTTCTACAGCCACGCTCTCAACGACGGCTGGCTTGATTCCGTACTCCAGGTCCCCCATCAGGGCCTCGCCGCTTAGCTTGAGAAGGATGCGTTGGTAAACAGGCCTGGACAAAGCTTTCAACCTTTCGTGATCCCCTCCCCCACCTGAAAACGGCTGAAGCGCCGGATCTCCACTTTCTCGCCCACTTTGCCGATCAACCCATTCTGGAGGTCCTGGATGGTCAGGGCTGGGTCTTTGATAAAATGTTGTTCCAGAAGGCAGACTTCGCTATAAAATTTTTCCAACTTGCCTTCCACAATTTTTTCGATAACCTTTTCCGGCTTGCCAGCTTCTCGCGCCTGAGCCCGGTAGATCTCTCGTTCTCTTTCGATGACCTCAGGGGGTACATTTTCCCGTCGGAGGTAAAGGGGGTTACTGGCGGCGATGTGCATGGCGATGTCCTTGGCGAAGGCCTGGAAATCATCTGTCTTGGCTACGAAATCTGTCTCGCAGTTCACCTCCACGATAACGCCGATTTTCCCGCCGGCATGTACGTACGAACCGATCACTCCTTCGGAGGCAATTCGTCCTGCTCGTTTGGTTGCTGTGGCCAAGCCTTTCTGCCTCAGATAATCCAAGGCCTTCTCGAAATTTCCCCCGGCCGCAGAAAGGGCCTTCTTGCAATCCATCATTCCCGCGCCTGTTTTTTCCCGAAGATCTTTGACCATGCTGGCTGATACTTCCACGAAGGGTGTCCTCCTATTCGTCCTCTTCTTCGTCCATTTGCTCTGCGAACATTTCTTCTTCATCCCTGGGTCGTTCGAGCTCCCCAGCGGCTGCGGCCTTTTCCGGGGCCGTTCCCTCAGGCATAGCCGCTCCCTGTGGCGCCACCAGTTGAGCCTCCAACAGTTGCTTACCCTCCAGACAGGCATCAGCGATCTTGGATGAGATAAGCCGGATGGCCCGGATGGCATCATCGTTGCCCGGGATGACGTACTCAACCTCATCGGGATCGCAGTTCGTGTCCACGATGGCCACGATGGGGATAGCCAGTTTCCTGGCCTCGTGGACAGCGATCTTCTCTTTGCGCGGATCGACGACGAAAATTCCCCCGGGAAGCTTGCCCATCTCTTTGATTCCTCCCAGGGTCTTCTCCATTCTCCCCCGTTCTTTTTCCAGTCGCAGAACCTCTTTCTTGGGCAGAGCATCGAAGGTCCCATCCTCCTTCATACGCTGCAATTTTTTCAACCGGTCTACGTTTTTCTTGATGGTGCGGAAATTCGTCAGGGTGCCGCCGAGCCACCGCTGGTTCACGTAGAACATTCCGCCTCGTTGGGCTTCTTCCGCGATGGAATCCTGAGCCTGTTTTTTTGTCCCCACAAAGAGGATACTTTCGCCTTTGGCCACCGTATCAACGACAAACTTGTAGGCTTCTTTGAAGAGGCGCACAGTTTTCTGTAAATCGATGATGTAGATTCCGTTGCGCGATCCGAAGATGTAGTCCTTCATCTTCGGGTTCCATCGTTTGGTCTGATGACCAAAATGGACGCCGGCCTCCAGCAATTGTTTCATGGTGACAGTGGACATGAAATCTCCTTTCTGGGTTTTTCCTCCGCTTGCCCCTATCTGGCCTTCCATCCGGACCTGCCGGACACCCCGGACCAATGGGCCAGCGTGTGTTTTTTAAATTTTTTATTATATCATCCTGCTATCTTGAAGCAAGCTCAAAATACCCCTCGAACCCTAAAATAACCGTTGATGATTTCATTAACTCCGGTAAGAAGCATTAATCTTGACGTAGTCATAAGAAAAATCCGTGGTGAATATCGAGCTGCTCTTTTTCCCGCGGTGGAGGTTTACGTGCACGGTGTATTCTCTCTTTTTCATCACGGAGGTGGCGCGGTCCTCTTTTTCCTGTCCCGTACTCTGGCCGCGGCGGACGATATCGCAGTCGTCAAAGAAGACATCGATTTTTTCTGAGTTGATGGGTATTCCAGAGTTGCCAACGGCGCAAAGGATTCTGCCCCAGTTGGCATCCTCACCAAAGAAAGCAGTCTTGACCAAGGGAGAGTAAGCGATTGCTCGGGCTACCCGCTCGGCTTCGGATGTTGTGCGAGCTCCCCCCACGGCGATTTCCACCAGCTTGGTGGCGCCTTCACCGTCGCGGACAATCATTTTGGCCAAGGTAAATACGAGTTCATGCAAGAGAGCGGAGAATTTCCTGTAGCCGGGACTGTCGCTGGCAATCTCCCGGTTGCCCGCCTGCCCATTGGCCAGGATCAGCAGGGTGTCGTTTGGGCTCGTATCCCCGTCCACGGTAATGCGGTTGAAGGACTTTTGCACGCCATCTTTTAAAGATTCTTGCAATGCTTTGGGGGAAATGGAGGCATCCGTGAGGACGAAAGAGAGGAGGGTGGCCATTTTCGGGTTGATCATCCCCGCCCCTTTGGCTATGCCTGCGATCGTGATCTCTTGCCCATTCACCCGGCCTCGGGTGACTGTCGCCTTGGGAAAGGTTTCGGTGGTGATGATGGCCCGGGCAGCCTCCTCGAGGCCGTTGGCCGATAGAGAAGCAACTAAATCAGGAAGATTCTTTGCGATGGCCGCCATCGGCAATGGTCTGCCGATCACCCCGGTGGAGGCCAGAAGCACGCTCTGCGGATCAACCTTTAGTAAAGAAGCAATTAACTTGGAGAGGCGTCGGGCCTCGAGCAGGCCCCTCCTTCCCGTGCAGGCGTTGGCCGACCCGGAATTGATGAGCACCGCCCGGGTGCTTCCCGCCTTTACCCGCTCCCTGGAGATGAGAACGGGGGCAGCTTTCACCCGGTTTGTGGTGAAGGCCCCGGCAGCCGCAGCCGGAACCTCGGAATAAAGCAGGGCCAGGTCCTTTTCCAAGTTTTTCTTGATTCCCGCCGATATGCCCGCAGCCAGAAAGCCGCGAACTTTAAAATCTGGTGGAATGTGTTCGATCATGAAATATCCCAATAAAGTTCGGAGTTATTTAGTTCGGAGTAAAGACCCAAATACTCCGAACTTTTTTACCTTCCGTGGCACTTTTTATACTTTTTCCCACTGCCGCAAGGGCAAGGATCGTTGCGGCCTACCTTCTTGCCCTCTCTCTTTACGGGCTTTTGCTTTTCCTCGACTTCTTCTCCATGGCTAAAAACGAGAGGCTGCTGGCGGACGGGGGCAAGCTGCCCAACCTCTTCCCGCCGGGCGAGCTGGATTTGGAATAATTTCTCGATGGTTTCCTCTTTGATGCGCTGGATCAACTCCAGGAACATCTCGTACCCTTCTTTCTGGTACTCCTGCAGGGGATTGCGCTGCCCATAGCCTCGCAGCCCGATGCCTTCCTTAAGATGGTCCATGGCCAGGAGGTGTTCTTTCCAGAGGGAATCGAGGGACTGAAGATAGACCACTTTTTCGATATGGCGCATGGCCTCGGCGCCGAATTCCACCTCTTTTCTCCGGTGAGTCTCCTTAACCTGATTTAAAACCTTCTCCAGAAGCTTTTCCCGGATCAGGCCTGAGGTCTCTTCGGCGCGCAGGTTCAGGCCGACGGAGAAAAGACGCAAGAGAGATTCATTGAGGCGGCGGTAGTCCCATTCCTCAGGATAGGCCTTTTCGTCGGCGATGGATTCGACCAGGCCTTCGGCCAGCTCTTCGATGATCTCCGGGACTTCCCCCGAAACTCCATCCTGAGAAAGAACTCGTCTGCGCTGGCCGTAGATTACCTCTCTTTGCTTATTCATGACGTCGTCGTATTCCAGAAGGTGCTTGCGAATGTCGAAGTTGTGGGCCTCTACGCGCTTCTGAGCGTTCTCGATCGCGCGGGTGATCAGGGAATGTTCGATGGGTTGGTCTTCTTCCATCCCCAACCGGCTCATCACCCCAGAAATTCGCTGAGACCCGAAAATACGCAGGAGGTTGTCTTCCAGGGAGAGGTAAAACCTGGAAGTCCCCGGGTCTCCTTGACGCCCCGAGCGGCCGCGCAGCTGATTATCGATACGCCGGGATTCGTGGCGCTCAGTACCCAGGACGTGCAGCCCGTCGACTTCGATCACCTTCTTGTATTCCTCAACAGTGAGGAAGCGCATTTCCTCCAGGACCTTTTGCTGGCCCGCTGGATCTGTGGATGGTTCCACTTTGCGCCGCCGGGCTTCTTCGCGGGCCAATCCCTCTGGGTTTCCGCCGAGCATGATGTCCGTACCACGGCCGGCCATGTTGGTGGAGATGGTCACAGAGCGAAACCGCCCTGCCTGAGCGATGATGTTGGCCTCCATCTCATGGTACTTGGCGTTCAGCACCTGATGGGGGATCTTCTCCTGCTTGAGCATCTGAGAGAGTTTTTCAGAGTTCTCGATGGAGATTGTGCCTACCAGAACGGGTTGCCCCCGGCGGTAGCAGTCCTTAACCTCCTCCACCACGGACTTGTATTTTTCCCTCTGGGTACGGTAGACGACATCGGCAAAGTCCTGGCGGATCATGGGTCTGTTTGTGGGGATGACCACCACGTCCAGGTTGTAGATTTTCTTGAATTCCGCCGCTTCCGTGTCTGCCGTGCCCGTCATCCCGGCCAGCTTCTTAAACATGCGGAAGTAGTTTTGAAAGGTGATCGTAGCCAGGGTCTGGTACTCCTCGGCGACTTTCACGCCTTCTTTGGCCTCGATGGCCTGGTGCAGGCCGTCGCTCCAGCGGCGTCCGGGCATCATTCGGCCAGTAAATTCATCAACGATAATTACCTGGCCATCTTTGATGACGTAATTGACGTCTTTCTCGAAGAGCCAGTAGGCTTTGACGAGCTGGTGGATGGTGTGAATGCGCTCCGAGGTCTGCCGGTGCCGGGCCTCCAGCTCCCGGCGGGCTTCGATCTTTTCTGCTGGAGCCAAGGCATCGTTGCCATCGATCTCCTGGTAGCCTTCTTCCAGGGAGGGCACGATGAAGGCATCCGCCCTTCCCTTAGAGAGAAGCTCCAAACCCTCTTCCGTGAGCTCCACAGCGTTTGATCGCTCATCGATGGCGCAGAAGAGCTTTCCGTCGAACTGGGAGAGAATTTTCTGTCCAGAAAGGTAAGATTCCAGGCGGTCGATGCGGGTCTTCAGGGCAGGTTTCCGGGCGATGAGGTCCAGAAAACGGGGATTTTTCGGGTCTCCGCGCTTGATCAGAAGGAGCCTCTCGATGGCTTCTTCGCTCTGCGGGTCTTGTTCGAGCAGTTTGCTAGCCTCATCGAAGATGGTCTCGATAAGGCGGCTTTGATTCTGGCGTAGGCGGATGACCAAAGGCTTCAGCTCTTCGTAGAACCCTTCGTCGAGTTGTTCCACCGGACCGGAGATGATCAGGGGAGTCCGGGCTTCATCGATCAGGATGGAATCAACCTCATCGACGATGGCATAGTGCAGCTCGCGCTGGACCATGTCTTCCAGGCGGAACTTCATGTTGTCGCGCAGGTAATCGAACCCGAACTCGTTGTTTGTGCCGTAGGTGATATCGCAGCGGTAGGCCTGCTGGCGCTCGGCATCGTTGAGTTCATGGACGATCACACCCACGGAGAGCCCCAAAAAATTGTAAATGCAGCCCATCCAGTTGGCGTCGCGCTTGGCGAGGTAATCATTCACCGTAACCACGTGAACCCCCTGGCCGGTAAGGGCGTTAAGGTAAACAGGCAGGGTGGCGGCTAAGGTTTTCCCTTCGCCGGTTTTCATCTCGGCGATCTTTCCCTGGTGCAGGACAATACCACCAATGAGCTGCACGTCGAAATGGCGCTGCCCTAAAGTCCGGCGGGAAGCTTCTCGGACCACGGCAAAGGCCTCGACGAGAAGATCGTCGAGTGTTTCTCCCCGGGAAAGGCGCTGGCGGAATTCTGCGGTTTTGGCCTGAAGCTCTGCATCGCTCAATTTCATGAGAGCTGGCTCCTGCTCGTTGATGGCAATGACCAGGGGCTTCAGGCGGTTGAGCTCCCGCTCATTTTTGCTGCCGAATATTTTTTGGAGCGTATCGAGGAACATATTCTTATTTTCACCGCAGAGAGCGCTGAGTACGCGGAGAAAAGTTATAAAAGGGCTTCATTAATAAAAATCTTTATTTTTTGGAGGCCTTTATGACTCTGCGATCTCTGCGGCCTCTGCGGTGAAATTGGACAGAGGCTCAAATAAAAACCCCGATAAAGCCTTCCTTATCGGGGTTGAACCTTCAAACCCTTTTAAAGATTAACACATCTTGGCCATCAAGGGAAGGGAAATCTTCCCCGCCCCAATTTCTCAAAGATCTGGCCCGGGCAACCTCTCGCCTAGGCATGAGAATTATTGGAAGGCAAAAATCTTTTTTAAAAAACGGGGTGGGCAACAATGAGAGAGAAGAGGATTAGTTGAGATAATGAAGGGGATTTACTCGATTGCCATTGATCCGCACTTCGTAGTGGAGGTGCGGCCCTGTGCTGTTTCCTGAGATTCCCACAGTTCCGATGGTCTGCCCCGTTCTGACTTTATCCCCAACTTGGACTAAAATTTCTTTGAGATGGCCATACACGGTGGAAAAGCCGTTCCCATGATCGATGCAAACGAGACGCCCATACTCGGATTCCCGCCCAGGGAGGCTAACCACACCATCTGCAGGGGCTAAAACGGGGGTCCCCAGCGGGACTGAGATGTCCAGCCCTAAATGGGGTTTCGTTCCCCCTGAAAAAGGAGATTCGCGAGAATCCCCAAACCCGGAAGTGATCCGGCCAACCACTGGCCATAAGGAGGGGACGGAAAGAAGGATTGATTTCTGGGCCTGGAGGAAATCCTTCAACTCCTGCAAGCTTTGCTCTCTATGGAAAGCTTCCTTGCGCAGCTCCAGCAGATCCTGGTGGAGGTGACTGACCAAGCGGGCTCTCTCTTTTTCTAAGACGGACACTTCATCCTCTTTGAAGAGGGACATTTCTTTCCCCACTTCTTTTGTTCCAGAGGGAGTCTTTTTTCGGGGGGCCACCGGGTAAGCCTTCTTTCCCTTCTTTAATTCGGTGATTTCTTTCAAGTCCCTCTCCATCTGCTTTTCCATCTCTTTGAGCTTGTTCAGCTGCTCTTCCAGGAGATTGATCTTTTGCAAAAAAAGGTGGATTTCCTTCTGCTGAGAATCCGTCTCCGCCCGGAGCGCCTGAATCTCAGCAAGCTGCTTCTTGTACGTCACATAATCATAGATAATGTAGGAGGAAACCAAGATTCCAATGCCCAGGACAACAGCGGAAATTTTGAGGGTAAGAGGGGAAAAGATAAATTTTTTAACCTGGGCGGCCTTTTGGGAAGCAATCAGGACTGTATATGCCTTTTTCGCCAATCTTCCGCTCCGAAGGAAGGAGTGACTTCTATGGCTCCAGAAATTCTGAAATTTCCTTTATTTTCGGCAAAATTTTTGCGGTTTTTAGAGTTGCCCTCTCTGAGGAGAATTCATTTATCATGGGGATGTATCTCTTGTCAAGATATTTTCTTCGACTAATTTTTAATTAACCGTAATCATACCATTTTCTTAATTCAGCGGAAAAATCTCAAACTTCCAGAAGGACGGCCACTTCATCGCACTCCGGAAACTTGACGCACTTGAGGCAATCTGCCCAGATCTTATGGGGCAAAACGGTCTTATCCACTACCTTGAAGCCAAATTTACGGAAGAATTCAGGTTTATAGGTGAGGGCGAAGATGCGATAGATCCCCAGACTGATGGCTTCGGAGAGGCAGGCTTCTATGAGTTTCGTCCCGATGCCTCGCCTGTGGTATTCTTCCCGAACCACAAGGGAACGGATCTCCGCCAGATCTTCCCAGCAAATGTGCATGGCACAGGTGCCCATAATCAAATCAGATCCATCCTCCTGGAAGACGTAATAATCCCGGAGGTTGTCATAGAGCTCGCTTAGGGAACGGGGGAGCATCTCCCCTTTTTTGGCTGAAAGATCAATGAGCCTCTGGATTTCCCGTACGTCGGTGATTTTGGCTTTGCGGATCATTCTTGCACCCTGAGAATTCAGTTCGGAGTAATAGATCTGGACTCATAACACTCCGAACTCGGAACTCTGCCCTAACTCTTTTTCGCGGCATTCTTCAGCATTTCCCGCGCATGGTCCAGGGTTTTCCCGGTGATCTTAAGCCCGCCGAGCATGCGGGCTACCTCTTGCAGTCGATCCTCTTCGTTCAGGCGCTTTACTTCCACAAAAGTTCTTTCCCCATGAATTTTCTTGGAAACCTTGTAATGGGCATCGGCAAAAGAAGCAATCTGAGGGAGATGGGTAATGCAAAAAACCTGGTGGCGCTTGGAAATCTCTTTCAGTTTTCGGCCTACAACTTCGGCGGTCCCCCCTCCAATCCCGGCGTCTACTTCGTCGAAGATCAGCGTCCTGACCCAGGTTTCCTCGGCAAAGATACGTTTCATGGCCAGCATAATCCGGGAGAGTTCTCCTCCAGAAGCAATCCTAACGAGAGGTTTCAGCTCTTCCCCTGGGTTTGGAGAAATGAGAAATTGCACCCGGTCTATTCCTTTTTCATTCAATCGGGGAGCGGATTCCTGGCCCTCTGCCGGCTTTTCCAGGTAATCCGTCTCTATCTGCACTCCCAAGCGAACCTTTTTCATTCCCAAGGTAAGGAGTTCTGTCTCTACCTTCTCCTGGAGATCCTGAGCTACCTTCTTTCTTTGATGAGAGAGCTCTCGGGCAGAAGCTAAGGCCTGAGCGTGGAGGTTAGCGGTAGTTTTTTTTAGGTCGGCAATTTTGTCTTCCAGACTTTCTAAGCCCTTCCTTTCTTCATCAATTCTTTCTTTGAAGGTAAGGACCTCGGCGATGGAAGGTCCGTACTTTCGTTTGAGTTTATTGAGCTCGTCCAAGCGAGATTCTATCGCTTCCAGACGCCTGGGGTCGAAATGGATTTTTTCTCCGTAGGCGCGCAGGGAGGAGGCTACATCTTCAGCCTGGAAAAGGGCAGACTCGATGGAGGTGCCTAAAGGGCCTAAGGCGGGGTCAATTTTCATTCCCTCCCGAAGCCGCTGTAAGGTGGACTTTAATCGTTCGACCACGGACCCGCTCTCGCCATAGAGGACTTCGGTCCCTTGATGGGCGATGGAATGGAGCTTTTCGGCGTGGATTAGGCGGGCACGCTCGGAGAGAAGTTCTTCATCCTCGCCGACCTTCAGGTTAGCCCTGGCGATTTCCTTCGATTGAAAGGCCAGAAGCTCCATGCGGTCGGCACGCTGCTTTTGCTTGGCGGTCAATTCTACCATGTCAGAGGTGCATTTTAACCACTGGGTATAGAATTCCTGGAAGGCCTGGCGCAAAGGGAGAAGGTTGCCAGAGCGGTCCACAATGTCAATGTGTCGCAGAGGATCGAGGAATTGGTGGTGTTCATGTTGGCCATAGATATTCACCAGCTCTTCCCCGAGCTCTTCGAGCATGTGCAAGGTGATGGAGTTCCCGCTGAGGAACGCTCGGGATTTTCCCGAATGATGGATAAGCCGCCTGATCAGCAGCCCGCCCGATTTCTCCAAGGCCAGACGGTTAAGGACTTTCAGTTCCTCCTCTTCCTCGAGGGTAAAAAAGGCTTCTACGGAGGTTTCCTCCTGGCCTGTCCGAATCATTTCCGCAGAGGCCCGACTCCCCAGGAGGAGATTGATCGCATCGACCAGGATGGATTTGCCAGCTCCAGTCTCCCCCGTGAGAGCATTAAAGCCGGGCCCGAATTCGACGTGCAGCTGATCGATGATGGCAAAATTTTTGATGTTCAGCTCGGTCAGCATTTAAAGCTTCTCCCAGCCTGCCCTTAACGCTCTCCCCACTTGAATTTGGTCCGCAGGACTTGGAAGTAATCCTTGAAGGGAGATTTAATGAAGAGAACATAATCCCTGGCTTTGGTAACGACGACCCGGTCGAAGGGATGGAGAGCACACCCCACTTGTCCGTCGAGGGTCAGTTGGACGTCGCTTTCCTCAGACTCCAGGATGAGTTCCACAGTAGAACGATCGGGGATGAGGAGCGGCCGGTTAGTCAGAGCATGCGGGCAGATGGGAGTGATGAGGATGGAATCCATTGAGGGGTAGAAGATGGGCCCTCCAGCTGCGAGCGAATAAGCCGTCGAGCCAGTGGGGGTGCAGAGGATCACTCCGTCCCCCCTGTAGGTGGTCACGTAAGCCCCGTCGATGTTGCTGCGCACGTTGATAATCCGCGCCAGGACGCTTTTAGATATGACCACATCGTTGAGAACCGAATATTCGCTCACCCGCTCCCCCCTACGTAGGACAGTGGCGGAAAGTTTCATGCGCTTTTCGGCCTCCATCTTTCCCTCGAGGATTCGTTCTAAAACCGGGTAAAGTTCCTCGAGGGTAATCTCGGTCAAAAAGCCCAACCCTCCCAGGTTCACTCCCAGAATGGGGATATTCTCCCCCTCCATGGCCCGCACAGCGCTGAGCAGTGTGCCATCGCCTCCAAGAACGATGAGAGAGTCGATCCATCGGCTGATTTCTGATCTGGGGCAGGAAAGGGGATGGTTAATTACCGGAGCGATGGCTTCATCCACGTAAACCTGGATGCTCCGCTGACTCAGCCAATCAACAAGCTTCTTGGCCAGGGAGATGGCTTCGGGCTGGTTCGGCTTGACAATAATTCCGATGCGGTTAAGCACCTGATCCTCCGACGATAATATTGCAAAATGCCGGGTGCGGAATGCGGAACTCCGAAATTGACAATCCCGAATCCGCCATCTTAGAACCCCTTGAATCTTTTTCCCAGTTGGGAATTAAGGGATTTTTACCATAAACGTGATTCCCTGTCCATAAAGAATTCAGGCTTGCCCATCCTTCTTTAATTGGCATTGAAAGGGCGGCGATTCTGTGTTAATCTTTACCGAAATTTCAAAAATAATCTATTCTCCCCATGGATCTTTTCGAGGCGACACGGAAAAAAGGCGAAGAAGAAGGGAGTTTCATTCCCCTGGCCGATCGGATACGCCCAGAGCGTTTGGAAGATTTCATCGGCCAAGAGCACCTCCTGGAGCCCGGCCGTTTTCTGCGCTCTTTGATCGAGAAAGACCAGTTGCCATCGCTGATTTTCTGGGGGCCTCCGGGCACGGGTAAAACGACGCTGGCGAAAATCATGGCTCGCTCCACCCGATCCCATTTCTTAGCTTTCTCCGCAGTCCTTTCCGGAGTGAAGGAGATTCGTCAGGTAATCCAGGAGGCGAAGGAGCAGAAGAGCCGGGGTCGGCAGACGATCCTCTTCGTGGATGAGATCCATCGCTTCAACAAAGCTCAGCAGGATGCCTTCCTCCCCCACGTAGAACGAGGAACGATTGTGCTCATCGGAGCCACCACGGAGAACCCTTCTTTCGAGGTGATCTCCGCGCTCCTTTCCCGCTGCCGGGTCCTCACCCTGCGGTCCCTGACTGCTGAAGAGATCCGGCGTATTTTAGCCCGAGCGCTGGAGGATGAAGAAAGAGGGCTGGGACGGTGGAACGCAAAATTAACTCCCGAAGCTTTGAAGCATCTGAGTGAAATGGCTCACGGAGATGCCCGCGTAGCGCTAAATGCTCTGGAAACCGCCGTCTTGACCACATCGCCAAAAGTCGATGGCCAGAGGGAGATTTCCCTGCCCATCGCTGAGGAGGCCATGCAGCGGAAGGTTTTGCTCTACGATAAGGAAGGGGAGGAACATTACAATGTCATCTCGGCATTCCACAAAAGCCTCCGGGGAAGCGACCCCGATGCCGCCCTCTACTGGCTAGCCAGAATGATTGAAGCCGGAGAAGATCCTCTTTATGTAGCTCGGCGGATGGTCCACTTTGCTTCCGAAGACATTGGTCTGGCCGACCCGCAAGCCTTGCAAATTGCTCTTCGGTCCATGCAGGCCTTTCAATTCATCGGTCTTCCCGAGGGAGAATTGGCGCTGGCAGAGGCCGCCGTCTACTTAGCAACGGCGCCTAAAAGTAACGCCATCTACCTGGCTTACGAGAAAGCCCGGAGGGATGTAAAGGAGAAAGGAGCCCTCCCCGTTCCCCTACATATCCGCAATGCGCCCACAAAACTAATGGAAGAGTTGGGCTATAGCAAAGGCTATAAATATGCCCATGATTACCCAGGAGCGATTGTGGAGCAGGATTATTTTCCCCGAGAGCTCGGTCCTCGGTCCTACTACCAGCCAACAGATCGGGGACTGGAAAAAATCATTGCCCAGCGCCTGGAGGCCTGGAGGAGAAAAGCGAACCGGAAACAGTAAACCGTTAGATGAATGATGTAAGGAGATAAATTATGGGAAGCGTGGTCAAGAAAAGAAGGAAGAAGATTTCCAAGCACAAACACCGCAAACTTCTGAAGAAGACCCGCGTCCAGAGAAGAAAGCGGAAGTAAGAGAGCTCTTTAAAGGAGAGCATTCGCAAGAACTATTTCTCCGAGCGGGCGGGGGCCCTATCTACCCGTTCCTTGAGTTCCTTGCCCACCTTAAAGAAGGGTAATTTTTTGGGAGCGACCTCCACTTTTGTACCGGTACGGGGATTCCGCCCTTGATAGGATTGATAGGTGCGCACGGTGAAGTTCCCGAAGCCGCGAATCTCGATCCGCTCCCCTCGGGCGAGAGCATTAGTCATGGAGGAAAAGACCGTGTTCACGATGGTTTTGGCATCCTGCTGGGCGAGGTTGTTTGACCTTTCCATGAGCTTCTGAATGAGTTGAAACTTGGTCATTTCTCCCCCTCTCCTTACAAAAATTTTTTAGGCAAGCCAATTTTTCCCCAAAACATACCACGAACTTTTTGGGGGTGCAAGTTTAAAAATTTCAAGTAAAAGGAGATTCGTAGCCCGCTTTCTTGACGGATTCCGACATCAGCTCCCGGCGCTTTCTCTCCAGCTCCCGGATCTTGTCATTGATGGAATCAATGCGTTTGTCGAGTTCGTCCAGCAGTTCATCTTTTTTCCGGATCTCCGTGTCCCCTCGGCAGGGTTGAAGACGGGTCAAATCCCATTCCTTTTGGAGCTCCAGCAGCTCTTTTTGCAAATCCCGAACCTGGCGTTCGATTTGCTTAATCATTTAAATATCCCCTCTCCAAAGCGAGTAAAGAAGGAGCCCAAATCAACCTCCATTTTTAAATAAAAATTTTATTAATTTTTTAGAAATCAATCAAGGGGAAAATTTGTTCCTTTTTGCCGGGGGCCAACTAAGAAGTTTTAGCTGTTTATTTTCCCGAGAAGGAAAAATGATCCCGCCCTCAGGCACCTTGATTTTTGGGGAGCGGAAGAGTAATATAAAATCCTCTCGGGGCACAGGGGGTTGGTTTGTCCGGGATCGCCATGAGCCAAAGGTTAAGCCGGATTTCAGAGTGGAAGCTTCTCTTCTTAACCCTTTCTTTTTTTCTCCCGACGGCCTGCGCAATACCGCTGACAGACCTTGTTTCAGATTATTCCGCCGTTAAGCCAACGCGGATCGCTGTCCTTCCAGCAATAAACGAAACCGCCGATTTAGATGCGCCAGAGGTCTTCCGCATTTTGGCAGCGGCCGAGCTGGCTGACAAAGGATACGGCCTGATCGATTTTCCCCGCATCGACGAAGCCCTGCGACAGAGAGGAATTCAAGAGGGCGGACAGATCGAGGCCTTGACCCCTCAAGAGATCGGGGACTTAGTGGGCGCCGATGGTCTTCTATACATTAGAGTTATGAGTTACGGTCGGCAAGTGGGTGTTCACCTGAAAATGGAGGGAAGTTTCACCTTAGCGGATTCAAAGACCGGCCGCAAACTCTGGTATTCAGAGCTCAGCGCTGCGGATGACATTGTTCTGGAAGGGGGGGCCGTAATGCTGGGGGCGGAACTCCTCGGTGGCAAAGAGGCGCGCAAAAAGGCGATGCAGACCTATCTGGCAATCCGCCAGGCCCGCATAGAACGGGCGGTGGCCAAGTTTCGTTCCCACCCTCTACGCCAAGAAGTATTCCGCATCATCACCATAGATATGGAAAAAATTCCCCTCTTGGATGATTTCTTCTCCAAGAATTTTCGCCAACTCCCCCCGGGCTTATGATGGGCCGGGGTTTGGGGGGTTCACCCGGGGGATCGGTACGCCCGATTTTTCCGAGGGGCCGGCATCGTTTGCGGAGAAACGAAAGCCCCAGTGGAAGAATGACTGAAAAGGTCTTGCAAGAAAGGCCTATCCTGAGTATATTCGATTCAAGTTCATGGCGGTTAGATTTTGACAATATGCCAAGGAGGATAAAATCGTAAAAAGTCCGTAAATTCGTTTTTCTGTCATTCCCGTGAAAACGGGAATCCAGTTTTTTCAATGGGTTTCGTGGATTCTGGATTCCCGCCTACGCGGGAATGACGACTTTTTACGAAGCCATCAAGGAGGATATGGAGGGAAAAATGGGCAAGAAGAGCTTGAAGCCAACGAGCGCCGTTTTATTAACGCCTGTGGTTCTGGTGACCTGCCAAGAGGAGGGGAAAAACCCGAATATCATCACCCTGGCTTGGGTGGGAGTGGCCAACTCTGACCCGCCAATGATCTCTATGGCTATCCGTCCGGAACGCCACTCGCACGGAATCATCCAGAAGACGGGGGAATTCGTGGCCAACCTGCCCACTGTTGCAATTCTGAAAGAGATGGATTTTTGTGGGGTCGCCTCCGGGAGCAAGGTAGATAAATTTTCCGAGACAAACCTTACCCCCTTACCTGCTGAAAAGCTGAAAGCTCCTTTGATCAAAGAATGCCCGGTGAATCTGGAATGCCGGGTGAAGCAGGTCATCCCGTTGGGAAGCCATGACCTTTTCCTGGGAGAGGTGGTGGCCGCGCACATGGATGAGGAGATCCGCAGTGAGAAAGGAAGGATGGACATGCGGAAGGCCAGACTTTTCGCCTTCTGTCCCGGAGCGATGGAATACTGGAGCCTGGGGGAAGAGATCGGCAAATACGGATTTACCAAAGGCAAGCTGGATTAAAATTGGACACAGATTCACCCTGTTAGATGTTTACTATCTAACAGGGTAAACGCAGATTTTAAAGATTTTAAATATTAAAAATCTTTTTCTGAACGAATCGGCGAAAATCTGTGTCCTAATGTGAATCTTTTTTCCTAAGAGGGCATCTAAATTTTGGATTTTTCAGATCAAGCCCTTGTCAAAAAAGCCCAAGAGGGCGATTATTATGCCTTCGAAGCGCTGGTTAATGGTTACGAAGGGAAGGTTTACCGTTTGGCCATGCGCATGCTGCGCAATCAAGAAGATGCCGAGGATGCGCTGCAGGAGACGTTTTTGCAGGTCTATCGAGGTCTGAGAGGGTTTGAGGGCCGCTCGACTTTTTCCACCTGGCTTTTTCGCCTGGCCACGAACGTTTGCCTGATGAAGATCCGGCAAAAAGGAACCGAACCTGCCCAATTATTGCCCCTGGAAGAATATCTTCCCCAACATGAAGAAGGGGTTCATCCCCAGATTCAGGAGTGGCCGGAAAAGCCTGAAGAGGTCCTCCTGAATAAAGAGTCCAGGGAAAAGATGCTCGAGGCCTTGGCGAAGCTACCGGCAGATTACCGGGCGGTTTTCATCCTGCGAGATGTAGAGGGTTTTTCCAATGCGGAAGCGGGTGAGGCTCTGGGAATTTCAGTGGCGGCGGTGAAATCCAGGTTACACCGCGCCCGCCTGACCCTCCGGGGGATGCTCGCTGGTTACTTCCAAAGAAAGGAAATCTGAAGTGACCAATAAAGCCCTGCAAAAGCATCTGGGTTCCTCTGGCGGAGGATTTTTAGATCTCTGCCGATGGGAAAGGAAGGAAAGTTATGAAGTGCAAAGATATCTTGGATAAGCTTTCCGAATACCTGGATGGGGAGCTGGACCCGAAGCTCTGCCAGGAATTAGAACGCCATATGGAAGACTGTAACCCCTGCCTTGTTTTTGTGAACACCCTGAAGAAGACCATCACCCTTTACAAATACGCCAGCAGCGAACCTTTGCCCAAAGAAGTGCACCTCCGCCTGCATGACTATTTAAAGAAAAACTGCCGGGACCGCTAAGGTCGCGCTCCTCAAAAATCTTCCTTCAATCCTCAAAGTAGGCTATAACTACATTGCTGTAAAAAGTTATAAATAGGAATTTTAAGATGCGAAAAGTAAGTCCTGTTGCCGATTACCCTACAGAAGCGGGATGCTTTTTGCGGGGTAATGATTACTCTCCCGTGGCCGTAGTGGTTCTCCTAAACGGTCCCTACGGCACATTAATTCCTGAAGTGCAGAGC
>JACRCA010000379.1 GCA_016234425.1 Deltaproteobacteria bacterium
GGAGAAAAAATAACCCCCTCTATAAAGGAAAAGGTGAGTCAGTGTCTGGGGCAGATGGAAAAGCTCAAGGCTATGCTCGAGGTTTTAATGCAAAAGGGAATCCGTGAGGATCAGGATGCTCCCCAGCCGATTCATCTGAACGATCTGCTCGAGGAAGAACTTTCCCTCCTGCATCACAATCTATTCTTTAAACACCATATCAAGGTTGTGAAATCCCTTTCTCCTCAGCTGCCGGCCCTCAAAGGATATTACCTTGATTTCAGCCAGGGGCTCTCCAATTTGATCCAAACGCCATCGAGGCCATGGAAGAAACCCTTTCCAAAGAATTGATGGTGGCCACATCCACTCAGGACGATCAAGTTCAGGTTATGATCCGGGACACAGGTTGCGGAATCTCTGAAAAAATGAAACCCCATCTCTTCAAGCCTTTCTGCACCAATAAAGGCGAGAAGCATCACGGTTTGGGATTGTTTATTTCCCGCGAGCTCCTGGCCCCTTATGGAGCTACCTTCTCCTACTCTTCCCGTCAAGGGGAGACAACCTTTTTAGTTCGCTTTCCCATTTAAGCTGGCTCCGCGAAACTGCTGACAGCAGCGTCCGGTCCAAGCTGCGGTACTGGATGGCTTCGGAGGATATAGTGATTAGCTGGGGCCCCCTGCCGCACGAATCATTTGGTCCAGGATGAAGTGAAATCCTGAAAATCATTCCTTTTCCATTCTTTCGGTGATGACCCGTTTAAAGGCCTCGACCACTGCAGGGTCGAATTGTTTCCCCGCATTGGCTACGATTCCTTCCAGCGCCTGCCATGGCTGCATTCCCTTCCGGTAGGAGCGATCGGTCGTCATGGCATCAAAGGCATCTGCTACTGCTACAATACGAGCACCCAGCGGTACCTTTTCTACATTCCGGTCAATCACATCGAGTGTGTCCACGAAGTATTTATGATGAGCCATAACAATAGGGACTACTTCCTTAAGCACCGCCCCCACAGAGGCAAGGATTGTTGCGCCCTTGGTGGTGTGGGTATTCAGCAATTCCCGTTCCTCCATACTCAATTCGGCAGCCTTGCGTAGAACCTCGCCGCTGACTTCAATCTTGCCTATGTCATGAAGCAGCCCGGACACATGAATGTTTTCCACTTCCGACCGAGGCAATTCCATAGCAATCGCAATTTCTCGGGCCACCTCGCCTACCCGGACGGAATGGCCCTTTGTATACCGATCCGTCGATTCGAGATATTTCGAGAGGATTTCCAGAATGCCAATATAGGCTTTTTTCAGCTCCTGCAGCCGGCGCTCATTCTGTTCGTATAGAGTCCCTACGGCGATGCTGGCGAGAATCAGAAATCCGCCCCATGACGAAAGCTTGGCGATTCTATGCCAAAATATCCTATCATTGAAGAAGCGCTCAGGAAAAAGCAGGGCGAAGATCAGCACGGCCAGAATGGATAAAATGGCGGAAAGTAATCCCATCCGGCGCCCCAGGAAATAGCCGGCAAAAAGCACGGGAAGGTAATAGAAGTTAAGGATAACGAACTTCTCTTCAATATAGTACGTTCCGACGAAGGCAGCCCCGAGGATAACGCCAACCAGAATCTTTTCAAAATACTGCATAATGAATTGCTTGAAAAGTTCCATTATTATTTCTCTGCTCCCTCCTACCCTCCAGGATCACTTAGCCTAATCCCCCTGGCCTCATTTCTCTCAAAATTTTGGGAAAAAGGTCTTAGGGCTATCTATATTCGTATCGGATAAATTTGAGAAAATTTAAAAAACATATTCTTTTAGAAGGACCCATCATTCAGGGAAAAAAATATTGCCCGGCATTTTCACCAGGAGCCCCTGACGATCAGTCAGGCTGTGATCAAACTGGAAAATCTCAGGCCCAGAGGGAAGGATTTAGCCAAAAGGGTCGGTCTAATGGAAAAGAGGCTGATTAATAAAATCAAAAAGGACCTTGTTTTATTCCATTGAAAATTAGGTAGCGAGCCTTTAAGATGAATTGATTAAAACCCGTACGTCTGAAAATCAATCCGAAAGGACTCCGGTCATGCCTTCATCAAAATCCGTTGTCCTTACAGCCCCAAGGCAGATGTCCATGCAAGAATTTCCTATCCCCGAAATAAAAGGAGAGTCCCTTCTATTGAAGGTAGAGATGGTAGCCATCTGCGGGTCAGACGTCCATCTTTACGAAGGGGTCGGATTCAAAGCCTCTTTTCCCAAGATTCTGGGGCATGAGTTTGTCGGGCAGGTGACTGCTATGGGTGAAAAAGCCGCAGAGGCTTATGAACTAAAAATTGGCGACCGGGTGACGGTGGAACCCTACATCCCCTGCCGCAACTGCCGCTTTTGCTTGACCGGCAACTATCAAAATTGTGTTAAAGTCATGACCTACGGGGTTAGCCTTACCTGTGATGTTCCCCCCTACCTTTGGGGGGCCTACGGGGAATACATTTACATCGCCCCAGGTTCGCTGGTTTACCCAGTCGGAAAAGGGGTTCCCGCCGAAGCAGCAGCCCTGTCATCGGTCATTGGAAACGGCGTGCGCTGGGTGAAGCGCAAAGGAGAGGTTGGACCCGGAGATGCTGTGGTCATCATGGGTCCAGGAGCTCAAGGCCTGGCCTCGACGATTGTCGCCCGAGAAGCAGGTGCCGAGCCGTTAATCGTCCTTGGACTTGGACGTGATTCGCTGCGGCTGAAACTGGCCGAAAAGTTCGGGGCTACGGAAACGGTCAACGTGCAGGCCCAGGATGCCAAAGAAATCGTAGGCAAAAAAACAGCGGGCCAGATGGCCGACGTGGTGATTGACTGCACGGGGGATCCGGAAGCTTTCAATGTCGGGCTGCAGCTGCTCCACCCGGGGGGACGTTACGTGATGGTCGGACTCACGGGTGGCCGAGTAACTCCGGCCATCATGGACCACGTCGTTCGGCAGGAGATTCAGATTCGAGGAGGCCTTGGACAGGCTTGGTGTGTTGATGAAGCCATGAAGATCATCCATTCCAGACGTTACCCGGTCGAATCCATCATTACCCACCGGCGCCCGCTGGCTGAGGCCCAGGAGGCACTCGAGTTTTTTATCAACCCCCCTGCCGATTGCATCCGAGTTGCTTTGGTCCCCTAAGAAAAATGAATGCTGAGCTTTACGAAGGTATTTATTACTCAACGGATCGCGCTGCTGATGAAAGAGCCTTAAATGATTTTTTGAGCGGGGTTTCAATCTTGGGTATCGAAGAAGAGATATGCCAGGTTGTTGGAAAAAGAACGAGAAAAGCTGCGACAAAAGAAATGAAAAAAGGGGGACGGGCATGAAATTATGAAATTCTATTTTTTGATCAGCTGAATTTTTTCTTCTCTGATCAATATTTCCCCCCTGCACCGCTCTGCTAACAGCTGACTGGGTAATCCCCAACCTCCGAGCCACCGCTGTCCCTTCCATTCCCAACTCCCTCACTGCCCAGTAGCAGAGCAGGCTTCGCGCATTCACTCGTTTCGCTTGCTTGCCAGGAGCTAAAATATCTTTGGGCTGCAGGCCATAATGTTTTGCAGGATATTCTGGGGACATAATATTGATTTTCACTAGCCCAGGTATAATTAGTGCCACTATGGATATCTATTTGGGGGAGAGGCAATTGAAACCGAGCTCAATTTTTGATTAATATAGAAAGAATCCATCTGGCCGAACGATGAGAAAACATCCTCTATGGGCTTTCCTCCTAATTACCTTCGGGCTGTCCTGGGGGGTACCCGCAATGGCTTGGCTGGTTTCTGCCCCGGGGGAGGATTTAAACGTAAAATTGGCGCCGTATACCCCACTGCATTACCTTGTTGTCTGGGCACCTGCCCTGGCCGCTCTCTTTGTGATTGGAATGACCCAGGGGACGGCCGGCCTTCGGTCTTATGCCCGCCGCCTGCTCAACTGGCGGGTTGGGCTTGGCTGGTATGCTTTCGTGCTGTTCGGGATTCCAGGGCTGTACCTGCTGGCGGCCTTCCTGACCTGGACCATGGGCGAGCCGGCATTCGCTCTCTACACGGGACCGTGGTCTAGATTTGTGTTCGCCGTTCTACTCAGGGGCAGCGCAGGTCCGGTCGAGGAATTCGGATGGCGCGGATTCGCCCTGCCTCTTCTACAGCGAAGCTTTAGCGGTTTGGTGGCTGCCGTTATTCTGGGACTTATCTGGGGTGTATGGCACCTCCCGGCCTTCCTCGTCACCGGTTTCTACCGCAGCGAGCTCGGGTTCTCTTTGTCTCTTTCCTTTGGGAGTTTTCTCTTACAATCCGTGGCTGTCTCCATTATCATGACCTTCGTCTATAATGGCACGGGCGGCAACATCCCCCTCCCCTTTCTCATCCACTGGCTGGTCAACTTTCCTTATCCCTGGGAAGGCGAAGCAGATCCAATGACGGCGCAGGCGCTCGTTCTGTCCTTAGCAGCCATAGCCCTTGCCGTTTTTACAAGGACCCGGTATCTGGGGTCCAAAAATCTGTACACAGATGTTGCGCCCCAGGTGCAATAAACCCGCCCTTTTTTATTTCCCCTTAACAAATTTGCAATGGCACTGCATATTATATGCAATGTGGATTGAAAGGCATATCGCAAACATTCTCTTGAGGGCTTTTAAGCAGTTTCCCGTGGTAGTGCTTACCGCGTTGCCCTTAGGCGGAGCAGATGGGCTTTACAGCTGGATCAAAACCAACGCACCCTCCCGATGAGATCATAAATTCCTTTCCCCTTCCCTTTCCGTCTGTCGAGCCCGTCATCGGTTTTCGCCCCCTTTCCCCATTGGGAAAATAGGGACATCCTATCTATTCTTTTAGTATAACCCTTCAC
>JACRCA010000380.1 GCA_016234425.1 Deltaproteobacteria bacterium
CCCATCCTGCGGGAAAGGAATGGACCATAGACAGCGTTTATCGGAGTACAGATTGGGTTTACAGCTTCGGATATAAGTTCCATCCCGGGATGGTCAAATATCTGAAGGATAAGAAGAAATGGGACCCCAAGTACGAAAAATTACCGTCCCCGGAAAAGGTGCCTGAGGGAACGAAGGGATAAGGATGGATCATGAACCTTCTAACCCCCATATCGGAAAGGCCAGGCGATTATCCTCGGCGGGGGGCTGGTCGGTTGTGAGACCGCGCTTTTTTTAGCCGAAAAGGGCTGGAAGGTGACGATCCTGGAGATGCTTGCAGATATCGGAATGGATGTGGGCCCTATTATGAAGTTCTATTTGCGCCGGGAACTTGATGAGGCCGGCGTGCAGATCCAGGTAAGCAATGAGGTCTGCGAATGCCGGGCCGGAAAGTTCGTCTGCCGACTGCCCGATGGCCAAAAGGGTTTCTATGAGGCTGATCTGGCGGTATTGGCCATTGGTTACCAAGCCGACCATGACCTTTTTGAGAAAGTCAGAAAGCAGGTCCGAGAAACCTATATCGTCGGGGACGCCTTGCATCCCCGGAAAATTCTGGAGGCGATGAGAGAATCCTTCGATATCGCCCAAGTGATATAAAAATGGGTCTTCCTTTAAGAAAAGGAGAGGGAAAATGAAAAAGTACGAGTACTGTATCAAGAAGCCTTATGACTCCACATCCGAACATCACGAGGCACACCACACCAAGAAACATCATGACGAAGCGATGCCCCGCTGGACATTCTGTGGGGATGGGTATTTTCCGGAGTCGCCCGTCAGGATTGTGGTACGCCAGATAAAATCCATTCCGCCCGATTATGATCCTCATATTGATCTGCACACCCATGATAGGGATGAACTCTACCTATTCATTTCGGAAGAGGATGGAGGTCTGGAGGCGGAAGTCACCCTGGGGGACGAAGTCTATCAGGTTAAATCCCCAGTGACCATTCTTTTGCCCAAGGGGGTTCCCCATAAGTATGTGGCGAAGAAAGGACACGGCTTCTTGTTCACCATTTTCCCCATGTCCTGCGCGGAACAATATAACCGGCATACTTTCCCGTACAAGGGATGAAATTAGACGCCCCGTAGGGAAACAAATTGAGAAGATGGGGTAGGGAGAAGGGAGGATTTATAAGTGGCTGCAAAGTTGGAAGGGGTTAGAATTTTGGATATCTCGCGAGTCCTCTCAGGTCCCTATTGTTCCATGATCCTGGGGGACTTGGGGGCCGAGGTCGTCAAGGTGGAGCCTCCCGAAGGCGATGAGACCAGAACCTGGCCGCCCTTTTATCCCAACGGAGAAAGCGGGTATTATCTGGCGCTCAATCGCAACAAGAAAGGCCTGGTCCTGAATCTAAAACATCCCCAAGCGAAAGAGATCCTTTTCGACCTGGCGAAGAAATCCGACGTGATGATGGAAAACTTCACGCCGGGAGTGGTCAAACGGCTCGGCATCGATTATGAGGTGATGAAAAAAATCAACCCGAAGATCATCTACTGCTCCATATCAGGTTTTGGACAGACAGGACCCTACCGCCTGAAGAAGGCTTATGATCCGGTCGTCCAGGCTCTGGGCGGAGCCATGTCACTTACCGGAATCAAGGGGGGAGAGCCCGTTAAGATCGGCATCCCAGTTGGAGACCTGGGAGGCTCTTTCATGGCCGTCGCCTCCATTCTCGCGTCGCTCTTCCGGCGCGAGAGACAGGGGACCGGGGAATATATCGATATCTCCATGTTGGACGGGCAGGTAGCCATGCTTTCGATTATGGCCGCCGAATATTTTGCCGAGGGAAAAGTTCCAGAACGGTGGGGGCTCGAGCACCCTTGGAGGGTGCCCTCCAAGACGTTCAAGACCCAAAACGGATACCTTACCTCGTCAGCCACCAGTAGCGACTTGTATCCCAAACTGTGCAAGGTTTTGGGAATAGAAGAGCTCATCGATGATCCCCGGTTCAAGACCAATGCCCTCCGGGTCAAAAACCGGGAACAGATTTATTCTGTAATCGATAAGGTCATGTTGACGAAAACATCTGAGGAATGGGAGAAGCTCTTTGAAGAGGCGGGGCTTCCCAGCGGGATTTTAAAAAACCTGGACCAGGTGTTCACCGACCCTCAAATTTTAGAGCGGGAAATGCTGCAAGTCATCGACCATCCCACCCTGGGTAAGTTGAAGATGATTGGTATCCCTTTCAAATTTTTGAACAGCAAACCCAAAAAGATGACCCCTCCTCCGATGTTAGGGGAGCATACTGACGAAATTCTGCGCGCGGTCCTGGGTTACAACGAGGGGAAAATTGCCTCTTTGAGGCAGGAGAAGGTGGTGGCTTGACGGGGCGAAATAGAAACCTGAACAGAGTTAGGGGAATAAGCCATGAAAATTACCAAAATTGAAGCGATACCCTTTGTGATCCCCTTTCGTTCTGATGTGGAGCCGAGCCGCTGGAGCTCGGGAGGGCTGGAAAAGGCGGACCATGTGTTAATCCGGGTGTATGGGGAAGACGGGCTTGTAGGTTATGGGGAGGCCATGCCCCGCCCCGGTTTCTACGGGGAAAGCCAGCGTTCCATCATGGTAGCCATTGAAGAATTCTACCGTCAGCCTCTCCTGGGAATGGATGTGCTGGAGGCGGAAAAAATCAGCCAAATTCTGGATCGTTATCCAGGAAACCATACGGCCCGCGGGGCCCTCGATGTGGCCATTCATGACCTGAAAGCCAGATTTTTGCGGGTCCCCCTCTATAAACTCCTGGGTGGCTGGCATGACGGCCGCCTTCCCGCAGCGGCAAACGTTTCCCTCAAGACTATAGAGACCTCTGTGGCGGAATCGGTGAAATTTGTGGAGATGGGCCTGAAGACCCTGAAAGTGAAGGTGGGAGGCGATCCCAAGAAAGACGTGGAGCTGATTCGCGCAATCCGCAAGGCAGTTGGCTACGATACCGACATTTACGTGGATGCCAATCAGGGGTGGGACAGAAGAAATGCCCTGTGGGCCCTGCCGCGTATGGTGGACGAGGGCGTCTTTATGGTGGAGGAACCTCTACCGGTTTCAGACATCGAGGGAAAGCTGCTCATCGCCAAGACGATTCCCATCTTAATCCTCATGGATGAAGGCGTCATGACGGTGCAGGATGTGGTCCGGGAACTCAAGCTCGGAGCCGTGGGAAGAATCAGCGTGAAGACCCCTCGCACTGGAATCATGAATTCCCAGCGGATCGTCAAGGCCGCGGAGATGTTCCACATTCCCTGTATCATCGGGACCCAGGCGGAAACCGGGGTGGGCACGATCGCTAGTGCCCACAATGGAGCCGCTTACAAGAATGTGGTGAATTCGGAGCTGGCCAATTATCTCAAATGGTCCGACGATCTTTTGACGGAGAAACCAAAATTCGAAAAGGGGTTCTTGATTCTACCAGAAGGTCCCGGCCTGGGCATAGAGATTGATCCGGAAAAGCTGGAGAAATATAAGGTTTGAGAAGAAATTCTATTGCCAAGGAGCAAAAGGATAATGCTCGAGAATTTACCCAAGAAAGTGACTATTCGGGACATGGGCGCACGCGAGGGGCTCCAGAATGAACCTAAACAAATTCCCACAGAACAAAAGCTGGAGTTAATCCGAGCCCTGCTCAGGGCTGGGTTCAAGCACATCCAGGTCACCTCCTTCGTTTCACCGAAGGTCGTGACCCAGTTTGCCGATGCGCCAGAGCTTTTGAAAAAGCTGGAACACCCTGAAGGAGTCTTTTATTGGGCGACCGTACCCAATATGCGGGGGCTGGAACGGGCTATCGATAGCGGTATTAATGGTATCTCCCTGCCGATCTCTATGACGGACGGACATAATATCGTAAATATGCAGCGCACGACAGCCAAAGCCCTCAGAGACGCCGAGCAAGTCATCAGCCAAGCGAGAAAGGCCAATTTGTATGTGATCGCTTCCACTTCTTGCGCATTTGGCTGTCCCATTGAAGGGTATGTCTCCCCGCAGAAGGTGGTAGAGAATTGCAAGCGTCTGGAGTGGATGGGAGCGAATGCCCTTGCTTTTGGCGATACGACGGGAATGGCCAATCCGCGCCAGGTCTGGAATTTTTATAAGATGATCCTTGCGGAATTTCCCGGGATGGAGATCAGCACCCATTTCCATGATTCCCGAGGCATGGGACTCGCCAATGTGCTTGCCGCTATGGAAGCCGGAGTAACCATTCATGACTGTGCTTTAGGCGGAACCGGAGGTCAGCCGCACACTGCCAGAGACCAGTATGCCTTCGGCCGGCTTGGAAATGTCTGTACGGAAGACCTGGTGAGCATGCTCGAAGAGATGGGGGTTCATACCGGCATCGATCTCGACAAACTCATCGAAGCGGGTAAGCTCTTCGAACAGATCGTTGGCCGAGAGCTCTACAGCTTTGTCACCAAGGCTGGCCCAGTCAAGGCCCTCTGGGGTGGCGGTAAGGAATACCTCGACGATTTCATCAAGAAATTTGGCTTTAAGGATGCTTAAAAGGCAGGCTATTAAAAAATGAAAGGAGGAGCGTATGCGAGTAGTATTAAAAATCAGTACAATCGTTCTGGTAGCGGTGATTTTTGCCCTTTCGGCGGGCAGCCTTTTGTTAGCCGCGGAATATCCGCAAAGGCCAGTGCAAATCCTCGTGGGCTTTCCAGCCGGCGGACCTGCGGATTTGAGCGCCAGGGCATTAGCCGAAGCGTCTAAACCGTTCTTTCCCAAGCCCTTCACGGTCGTCAATAGACCTGGTGGAGGCTCGGTTCTGGCGACAAGCGAGCTCGTAAAATCTGCACCCGATGGGCACAGCTTATGTTTGGTGGACATTTCGGCCATAGCTGTCAGCCCTCATCTCACCCCTGGATTGCCCTATAAAGGCCCGGAGGATATTCAACCGATCATTTCCTGCACAACGGCTCAGATAATCATTGCGGTTAAAGCCGACGCTCCCTGGAGAACCATGAAGGATTTGATCGAAGCAGCCAAAGCCGAACCGGGCAAAATACGCATCGGCCATGCGGGTTTGGGAACAACGACCCACATCCATTTTATGAGTCTTAAGCTGCTTGGGGTACCCTTCACCGATGTGCCTTTTACAGGGGCTGCCCCTACAGTGACGGCAATCCTGGGAGGTCATATTGAGGTAGCTATTCTGAACGTGACTCCCCTCCTGCCGCATGTCAAAGGGGGGAAACTTAAATTCATGGGCCTCTTTACAGATGAAAGGATCGAAATAATTCCTGAACTCAGGGGCGTGCCAACGATGAAAGAACTGGGATACAACGTCATTACAGAAGGCACAGCATACTTCATCGCCGCACCCAAAGCGACGCCACCGAAAATCGTGGACACGCTCTATGATACTTTTATGAAGGGGCAAAAAACCGAGTTTTATCAGAAATTTGCCAGGGATAATGTCCTCGCCCTTGAATACAAAGGGCCAGCGGGGCTGAAAAAGGAAGCGGAAAGGAGCTTCGCCTTTTACACCGATTTCCTCAAGAAAGCGGGTATAATACCGGTCCTGAAGAAATAAAAACTTAAATTGTCTCTGGGATGGTCTTTATGCAACGAAGTGTTTTAGGGGTAAATATAACAGCCCTATTATTGAGCGCCCTGTACCTTGTGGGCGCACTGGGTTATCCCATGGGCACGTTAGATAGGCCGGGGCCAGGCCTTTATCCCTTATTTACCGGTATTCTGCTCGTTATTGCCTCGATAGGCAGCCTTGTAACAAATTTACTGAACCAGCTTGAAAAGAAAATAAATTTTCCAAGGGGAAAGGACTTAGGAAGAGTATTGACTGTTATTGGTGGGACGATTGCCTATGTTTTGCTGCTTCCTTATGCGGGGCATTTGCTGGCTTCTATGGCGATTGTATTTATTGTTCTCCAGACCATGGGTTTGCCTTCATGGCCTCTCAAGATTGGATTCACCATAGCCATTGCGTTGGGTTCATTCTATCTTTTTGACACGCTTCTCAGTGTTCCTTTACCTCGCGGGATTTTTTGGTAATAAAGGAGATAGAATGAATCCCCTCGATGGGCTGATATACGGTTTTTCGGTATGCTGGACGGTGGCGAATCTTCTTGCGCTGCTCGGTGGATCGATCATCGGCACCCTCATTGGAGTGCTGCCGGGGATCGGGCCAGTTGGGGCAATAGCCTTTCTGCTCCCCATTACTCTGGGTATGAAACCGGAGACGGCGCTCATCATGCTGGCTGGAATTTATTATGGCAGCATGTACGGTGGCTCCACGACTTCGATTTTGGTTAATGTTCCGGGAGAAGCGACCTCGGTTGTAACATGCATCGACGGTTACCAGATGGCCAAGAGAGGTAGAGCCGGCGCAGCTTTGGCCGTAGCCGCAGTTGGTTCTTTCATGGCCGGAACACTGGGTCTCGTCCTTCTAATGTTGTTTGCGCCTATGCTGGCCAATTATGCGCTTTCTTTCGGTCCTCCGGAATATTTTGCCATCGCCCTTCTGGGTCTTTTTGCCCTGTCACGGATTACGGGCGCACCATTCTGGCAGAGTTTGCTTGTTTTGGGGTTCGGACTGGCCATCGCCACCGTCGGACTGGATCCGGTCTCCTTTGTGTCGCGTTACACCATAGGTATCATCCAACTGGCCCAGGGCATCGAGCTGGTGCCCGTCGTTATGGGGCTTTTCGGTGTCGCCGAAGTGCTCTGTGTAGCTGAAGAATCAGGTGGACTACCCCAGATCGCTAAGATGAAATTTCGGGAACTGTTTCCAAACCGTTTCGAATGGAGGCGTTCCTGGGGGCCCATCTTCCGCGGGTCTGGATTGGGTTTCTTCTGGGGCTTGATTCCTGGCCCATCGACGGTTCTATCGACTTTTGCCTCCTACAAGCTGGAAAAGCATCTGAGCAAACATCCTGAAGAATTCGGCAAGGGCGCGATTGAAGCTGTAGCCGGCCCAGAATCAGCCAATAACGGGGCCTCGGCTGGAGCCATGGTGCCTATGCTGTCTTTAGGGATACCGTTCACGCCCGGGGCGGCCATGTTGCTGGCTGCGCTGTTGATCCAGGGAGTTCAAACGGGACCGCTCTTGATTTCCAGCCGCCCGGAAATTTTCTGGGGTGTGGTGGCCTCGATGTACATCGGCAATGTGGCCCTTTTAATCCTGAATTTTCCCTTGGTAGGATTATGGACAAGTATCCTGAAAATTCCGCAATCGATCCTGCTCGCTCTAATCCTGCTCCTCACGATGGTGGGGGCCTTTGCCATAAATAACAGCATGCTCGACCTCGTGGTGTTGATCGTAATGGGCATCCTCGGTTACCTGTTTCGCAAAATCAAGTTTGACGTGGCGCCCATTGTGGTTGCCTTGGTCCTGGGCCCCATGCTGGAGACCACCATGCGCGAAAGCCTGTATATGAGCCGGGGTGAGATATCCATTTTCATTACTCGCCCGATCAGCGGGACCATTATCGCCATCTTGTTGGCCTTTCTCTTCGGACCGCCGCTCTGGAAGCTTATTAGGAGACCCAAAAAACGAGGGGGGGTCAGTTGAGGATTACTCTATGGAACCGAGTCTTAGCATCAGTCATGCCCAATTCCGTCCTGAGAACCTTTCAAGGCTTTAGCAAGGGGAGGTTCATCCGAGATGATGCCGATGCAAGGGGTTAGGATTCTCGACCTTAGCCGAATGGTGGCCGGAGCCTACTGCTCCATGCTCCTGGCCGACCTGGGGGCCGAGGTGATTAAGATCGAAGAACCCGGCATAGGGGATGACACCCGCCAATGGGGCCCTCCGTATATCAATGGAGAAAGTGCCTATTTTCTCTCCGTGAACCGCAATAAGCAGAGCTTAACCCTTGATTTGCGAAAAGAAAAGGCTCAGGAGATATTCCGGAAGCTTATTCAGCAAGCCGACGTAGTGATTGAGAATTTCAGAACCGGAATGATGGAAAAATTTCATGTGGGTTATCGAGATCTCCAGAAGGTGAAGCCTGGTCTGATTTATTGTTCCATTACCGGTTTTGGATTATCCGGTCCCTACAAGGACAGACCGGCTACGGATCCGATTATGCAGGCAGCCGGAGGCATTATGGGCCTCATTGGCGAGCCCGATGGAAAGCCCTTTCGGCTTGCCCTTCCCATCATTGACATGACTGCAGGGCTTTACGCCCACGGAGCCATTATGGCGGCTCTAATTGCCCGGGGAAAGGACGACCAATCCCATTTCATAGAAATCTCCTTGCTGGATACGGTATTGTCTCTCTTGCTCAATCTCGGTAGCAACTACTTGCTCACTGGCCAGCCACCTAAGCGCTATGGCAATGCCCACCCGAGCATCGTTCCCTTCAACCTTTTCCAGACGAAAGACCGGCAGGTTTTTCTGACCGCCAGCTCTGATGGGCGCTGGAAAAGACTTTGTCAGGTCTGCGGATTGGATCACCTGATCGACGATCCTAGATTCAGTACCACGGGGGCAAGGATTCAGCATCGGGCTGAACTGGAGAAACTTCTCCAGGATAGACTCCAGGAGAAGACGGCGGATGAGTGGATGGATCTGATGGACAAATCCGGTGCTGGTGTGCCCTTTGCGCCCATCAATACCCTTGACTGGGTATTTAAGGATCCTCACGTAAATGCCAGAGAAATTGTCACCGAAATTACTCATCCGGTCACAGGCCCAATCAAGATGGTCGGTATGGCCGTCCGGTACGACAACCGCCGGGGGAAAGTCCGCCTGCCGCCGCCGCGCCTGGGTGAACACAACCGCGAGATCCTGGGCAGACTGCTCGGTTATAGCGACCAGGAGGTGGAGAATCTGGAAAAAGAAGGCGTTATATGAATAAAATGATTGGACTTGGCGATGGATACAGCGGAAATCATAAAAGGGGCCATTGATATCCACATTCATATCGGACCCGATCCGATTCGCCGCCGGCGCCTGACGGCTTATGAGGCGGCTATGCAGGCCAGGGAAGCAGGGATGCGCGGGATTGTCCTGAAGAGCCATTATTATATCACCACTCCAGTGACTTATATTGTTCAGCAGCTGGTCCCGGGAATAGAGCTCTACGGCGGCATAGCTCTGGATTCCGAGGTAGGGGGCCTGAATCCCGCAGCGGTGGAAATGGCGGGCAAGATTCATACGAAGATGGTCTGGATGCCCACCTTTTCCTCGCAGTGTGACCTGCGAAAACGAAAAATCGAGGGACAGGGAATCACCATCCTGGACGAGAGCAGTAGAATCCTTCCTGTGGTAGCGGAGATTCTGGAATTGATAAAAAAATATGACATGACCCTGGCCACAGGACATCTTTCCACCCCGGAAATCTTTCTTCTGCTCGAAGAGGCTCAAAGGGTGGGGGTCAAACGAACCATTATCACTCACCCACTTTCCGTTTCCTTTGGCTGTAGTGCCTCGATCGCCGACCAAAAAAGGATGATCCGCGAGGGAGTTTTTATCGAGCATTGTTTCATTGCCACCATGCCCACGAGTGACAGGATTGACCCCCAGAGAATTGCGGAGGCCATTCGCGCCGTCGGTCCCGAACACTGCATTATGTCAACTGATTTCGGGCAGATTTTCAATCCTGTTCCCGTGGAAGGTATGCGCATGTATATCGAAACGATGCTCAGGTACGGCATCACGGAGGATGAAATCATCACCATGGTGCGGAAGAATCCGGCCATAGCCCTCGGCCTACCGGTAAACTGAGGGAATTAATTCCCGGGGGGAAGGGGATCGATTATTTTAACAGGCTGCGGAAAAACCCCAATACGCCGTCACTCCCGCGGAAGCGGGAGTCCAGACGCCGTCCCTGCGAAAGCAGGGAACTAAAAATGAACTGGGTTCCCGTTTTCACGGGAATCCCTGGATTCCTGCCTCCGCAGGAATGACATCCTAAGGCCGGAAAGGACTTTTTCAGCATTCTGCTAAGATATCGAGCGATATTCCTTCGCAGGAGAAGGGGGGGAAGAAGATGAGTCTTGAACTGATGAATCCTTGCGGTGTCTTCCGATACGATGAAGAACCTATCGCCCCGCGTCTGCGCGATTTAACGAAAAAAGTTCTCGGCCTTCTCGATAATAGCAAGAACAATGCGGATCTTTTCTTAGACCATGTCCTGGAGGTCTTGAATAAGGCTTATTCTTTTGCCGACGTTCTGCGCATTAAGAAATCCTCAGGCGCAGTGCCAGCACCCTTTACCACCGAATTCCTCGAGCGCTGCAATGTGGTGATCAATGCTTTTGGAGACTGAGGCTCCTGCACATCGTGGAGTATCCACGATTCAGTAGAACTGGAAAAACGCGGTATCCCCACGGCGACCGTGTGTACGGATGAATTCTTTGCTTTGGGAAAGGCCGAGGCTGAAATACTGGGGATGCCGGGATTGCCGATCGTCACCATACCCCATCCCATGGCCAGGCAAAAGCCGGAACGTGTGGCAGAACTTGCTGTCCAGTCTGTCCCGGAGATTATCCACATCCTGACTACCCATGCCGCCGGACTGGAAAGGGAATATAAGGCCAAGACTGTAATCAGCAGGGCAAAGTTGAGATATAAGACCTTGTTCGGTGATGATTTCAGTCTCGAGAAGTCCCCTGATAAATTCAAGGCGCCGACCTCGCTGGAAGCTATCAACAAACTCGTTTATGGGCGCGGTTGGACGGATGGACTCCCCATTATCCCCCCTGCCGAGGAGAGGGTGAAGGAAATGATCAACCACTGGGGCTGGAATCCTCAGGAGATTATCGGGCTCTTGCCCCCAAAAAGAGGAGAAGCCTCGGTGGAAAAAATCGCCATCAATGCGGTCATGGCGGGATGTATGGCGGAATATCTGCCGGTGGTGATCGCCGCCACGAAGGCGATGATCCAGAAGGACTTTAACCTCTATGGACTGCAGACGACTACCCATTTGTGTACCGTCCTGGTTCTTGTGAATGGGCCGCTGGCGGATGAATTGGGTATCAACTCCGGTTATAACGCCATGGGGCAGGGGAATATGGCCAATGCCACCATCGGGCGGGCGATCCGCTTGGTTCTTACGAATATCGGCGGGGCATCTCCCGGCATCCTCGATAGGGCAACATTCGGCAGCCCGGCCAAGTATTCCTTCTGCTTTGCCGAAAATGAGGCGGAAAATCCATGGGAACCATTCCACGTCGAAAGGGGATTTCCAAAATCCATCAGCACGGTTACGGTCTTTGGCGTTGAAGGACCCCATAATGTGAATGACCATGGCAGTCAATCAGCAGAAGAGATCTTATTGACTGTATCGGGCGTATTAGCCACACCCGGAACAAATCATATTTATCTGGGAGGAGAGCCCCTTATCGTCCTGGGTCCCGAGCACGCCCAGATCATTGCTTCCGATGGATTTTCTAAAGCCGAGGTGAAAAAATTCCTTTATGAAAAGGCGCGAGTTCCGCTGAAGCTCATTTCCCGAGGCAATCTGGAACGGTTCAGGAAGATCTGGCCAGAGCGCTTTTCCGGACTAGGGAACGGGGACAGTGCACCCATCGCTGCAAAGCCGGAAGATATCCTGGTCATCGTGGCGGGTGGGCAAGGGAGGCACTCGGCGGTGATTCCCTCCTTCGGCGCGACGAAAGCCATCACCGTTCCCATTACGGACCGGCATGGTCATCCCATTTTCGTCAAAGAGAGAAAATCAGGGACTAGCCGTGATTGAATCAATCATCGCAGCCATTCTTGATGGGTTTGTAAAAAATTGTGTCTCCCCTCCCCTCGCGGGAGGGGTTAAGGGGAGGGGGATAAATAAATCCAGGGTAAGAAGACCATTTCGGGAAGTCCGTGGGGGCGCTTGAGGAACGGTTTGGGAGGCGCGAAGAAGAATTTAAGGAATCCAGGTATCGAGGGTGGGCAATGTCGATGTTGGTTTATAAAACTTATGAAGAAGCCAGGGAGAAATTTACCATAGATCAGATCTGGGAGCTCTTTGATGGAACCCCGGAGAATTTTAACCTCGGCCATGAGTGCGTGGACCGCCATAAGAATAAAGGAACGGCCATCCGCATTCAATTTGATGACGGTCACAGGGAGGAATATTCTTTCTGGAATCTGTCCCGTTTAAGCTCCCAATTTGCCCATGCCCTCGAATCTTTGGGCATTGAAAAAGGGGACCCGGTGGCGGTCATGCTGGACCCCTGCCTGGAGTTTTACGTCTGTCTTTTTGGCATTCTCAAGCGAGGGGCTATTCTCGTACCCTGTTTTACCGCCTTCGGGCCAGAAGCGTTGGAATACCGGATGAAAGATTCGGGCGCCAAGATTCTGGTCGCTACGGAGGAGCGGGCCAAAACGATCGGGGTCCGATCCGCCTATCAAATCCTTCCCGCCGGGAAAGAACTAAATCAACTGCTGGCAAGGCAGAAGGAGGAATACGTATCCCACACTTCCGCAAATGACCTTGCCGTATTCCAGTATACCAGCGGGGCGACCCGCAAATTTCCTCAGGCGATCAATCACTACCATAAAAGTGTTCCTCTGCTGATGCCGGCGGCCATCTTTGGCCGGGGGCTGAGGCCCGGGGATCGCTACTTCTGCCCCTCTTCGCCTGCCTGGGGGCATGGGTTATGGCATGGAACCCTCGCCGCTTTGGCGTTGGGTATCGCCGCCGGGGCCTACTCGGGCAAATTCCGCGTCCAGAGGCTTCTGGAGGGACTGGAAGAGTTTGAAATCGATAACTTCGGTGCTGCCCCGACCGTGTACCGGATGATCAAGAATTCAGGGCTTCTCGACAGATACAAGCTGAAGATCAAAAAGATGCATTATACCGGCGAACCCATGGATGCCGATACCTTCAATTATTTCAAGGAAAAATTCGGGGTTCCTCCTCACAGCGGGTATGGCTCGACGGAAGTAGGAGCCGTAATTTATCAATATGCCGGATTCTCCGACTGGTTGGCAAAACCCGGTTCTTTAGGAAAACCCATGCCGGGTTTGGAGGTTAAGTTGATCGATCAGGAGGGCAACGAGGTCCCCCAGGGGCAGATCGGAGAAATCGCCATAAGACGCAGGGGGAGATGGGTCCGGGCCCGCGATGCTGCTGTCATGGACGCCGATGGATATTTCTGGCACAAGGGCCGGGTGGATGACATCATCATTTCCGCAGGCTGGACCATCAGCCCAACCGAAGTGGAAGATATACTGCAAAAACATCCAGCCGTCCGCGAAGCCGCCGTAATCGGAACCCCCGATCCTGAAAGGGGCCAGATCGTAAAGGCTTTCGTCGTTGCTAAAGTGGAAGCCTCTGCGGAGCTTGAAAATGAATTGAAAGAATTTGTGCGCACAAACCTTAGCAAGCACGAATATCCCAGGGTGATCGTGTTCGTGGACAACCTTCCGAAAACCGACGCGGGCAAAGTTAAGAAGCAAGCCCTGAAATAAAATGCTCGAGGGAATGAGATATGACTGAGCCACGGGACCATATTTCTTGAGCGGTACGGGGAGAGTTGGATATGGGGGATAAATCTGCCGAAAGACCAAGAGTCCATTTAAGTGAAGGGAAGATCACCGATGAAGCTCTGGAAGAATTGAGGCGACGGGTCGGCTCCAAGTTTAAGATCGAACCCTTTCATACAGTGGTCTGCAAGGATACCATCCGCCATTTTGTGGACGGTGTTGGGGATATCAACCCCCTGTATCGGGATGAGGAATACGCCCGCGGGACCCGTTATGGAAGACTGGTAGCTCCCCCTTCCTGGCTCTATAGTGTCTTCCCAACCTGGGTTCCCCAGGGGCTAAAGGGGGTTCATGCCTTCCATTCGGGGAATGATTGGACTTTCTATAAGCCCCTATTCGAGGGGGATATCATCACGCCGGAACTGACCTTTACTCATTTTGAAGAAAAGAAAAGCGAGTTCGCCGGGAGGACCATTATTGTTCATTACGATGATAATTTTTACAACCAGCGAGGAGAACTCGTGGCTAATGCCAAAGCGTGGAGTGTTCGGGCGGAGCGGAGTGCTGCCCAGGAAAAGGGCAAGTATCGGCGTATCCAACTGCCCCATCCCTGGACAGAAGAGGAAATCAAGAATATCGAGAAACAGGTTTTAGCGGAACAGATCAGGGGATCTGAGGTGCGTTACTGGGAGGATGTCCGAGAAGGGGAAGAACTGCCCATGCTGGTGAAGGGTCCCTTGGGCATCACGGATATCATTGCCTGGTGCATCGGGAGTGCCCCGGTGAAACTAAAGGCCCTGGGCGCGGCCCTGCGCGATTATCGAAAGCATCCGGCCTGGGCCTTCCGGGACCCCCAAACCGGAGCATTAGAACCGACCTATGCCGTTCATTACAATATCGAGGCTGCCAAACAGGCCGGCCTTCCTTACCCCTACGATGTCGGGGCGCAGAGGCAGCAGTGGCTGATTCAGCATCTGACCGACTGGATGGGCGATGAGGGATGGCTGAAAACCTGTTATGCAAAATACACGAAATTTGTCTACCTTTCCGATGTGTTGTGGTTTTACGGTAGGGTAACCAGAAAATATGAAGATCAGGATGGGGAATGCTGCGTAGAGATAGAGACCTCGACCAAAAATCAGCGGGAAGAAGAGGTCATGCCGGGCCGTTCCACTGTGGTCTTGCCAAGCCGGGAAAAGGGGACCTGGCCCGTAGAAAGACGGTTGAGACCGGGGTAAGGGGCAAGAGGTAAGTTATTTGCGTGGAAAATAGCCCCAGCCAGCTTCCGGTCCGGAGCCAAGGGGTGAGCGCAGCAGAATCGGCGGGAAAAAACTGCTCACCAAAGAGAAAAGTTAGATTCCGCAACGGCTATGGTGGGCGACTGGTTTTCCAAAGAGCGATAACCTGTCTAATACGGTTAAGAAAAAGTGAATTTTGACGTCAACCCATGAAAGAATTAACGCCTTATTCTGCCAGCGAACCCTTTGGCTCCGGACCCGAGACTGGGATAATTTTCATCATTGGTGGACAACGGGCCATGATAAATTACCATGAAGCTCAAAGATAAAGTCGCGATTGTAACCGGAGGAAATCAGGGAATCGGAAAAGCAATAGCTTTGGCTATGGCTAAAGAAGGGGCAAAAGTGGTCATCGTTGCCAGGAACGCTGTGCGCCTCAAGGAGACTTTGAGTGCGCTTCAGTCCCTTTGCCCGTATTCTCTTGCTATAGAAGCTGACATCGGAGAAGAATCCCAGATCAAGGACATGGTTCATAAAGTTTGGCAGAATTTCGGCCGCATCGATATCCTGGTCAATAATGCCTCGATCACGGGACCCACGAAGTCCGCGGTTGAAATAAGCGCTGAAGAATGGGAGGAGGTTCTGAGGATCAATCTTCTCGGGACCGTCTTCTGCTGCCGGGAAGTTCTGCGAATCATGATGCAGCAGCGAAGCGGGCGGGGGAGATCACGTGGAGCATAAAAAATTGGTTGTTTACATCCCAGATTTTCTTCCCCCTATTGAGCCCCAGAAGGAGATCTTTGCGGGTATTGCGGAAATTGAAACTGGCGAGGCCAAAGATGAGGAAGATCTCATTGCCAGAGTGAGTAGGGCGGATGCTGTTCTGCTGACGCTCAAAACCCCCATGACCCGAAAAATCATGGAGTCATGTCCCCAGCTTAAAATTATCGGTAAATACGGTGTAGGAACGGAAAATATTGACCTGGAGGCCGCCACCGACCTGGGGATTCCGGTCGTCAATGTTCCGGCCATGAACAGCAATGCCGTGGCCGAACTGACCATCGGTCTCATCCTCAGCGTTATGCGGCGCATTCCAGAGGGGAAAAAACATATCGCTGGAGGCGGGTGGCGAGACGAAAGCTTTATAGGAGACGAGCTCATTGGCAGTCGGGTAGGGGTCGTCGGTTATGGAGAGATTGCCAAACGCGTCATCCGCAAACTCCAGGGTTTTGAGATCAGGGAAATTTTTGTCTTTACCGAATCCAAGGGTCATGAGAAACCGGAGTTTAAAAATGTGACCTTTACGGATTTGCCAAACTTGCTCAGGGAATCCGATATTGTGACCCTTCATAAAAGCCTAACCCCAAAATCCAGAGGATTGATAGGACGAACGGAATTGGGTTTTATGAAGAAAACAGCCTACTTGATCAATACCTCCAGAGGTTCTCTGGTGGACGAACTTGAATTGGTCAAGGAA
>JACRCA010000389.1 GCA_016234425.1 Deltaproteobacteria bacterium
GAGACGGCGTTGCCTGCTTCATCCACGACACAGAGATAGATGGTGTCTCCCCCAAAGCTTCCTGGAAGAATGGCTGAGGCATCCGTCGCCCTGTCCTTTTGGATGAGGGTATGGCGCCTGGCTGCATAGTCTTTGGAGAGAAGCTCATCTACAGGAATTTTGGACATTTCAGGGTCAGAGATGTAGCGCGTCCGGTCGGCAAAGGCTACTTTCTTCGCCTCGATCATCAGGTGAAGACAGTCGGGTGAATGATAGCCCATAGAGGACAAGTCGTATCCTTCCAGAAGGTTCAAGATCGTCAGGGCAGATAAACCCTGAGAATTTGGGGCTGTCTCGAATACGGTGTTGCCCCGGTAGGTAGCGGATACCGGCTTTCCCCAGGTTGACTTCGTATCATAAAAATCTTTCTCATCCAGCAGACCGCCGCTCTCTCTGGAAAACTTGACGATCTCCCTGGCAATCTCACCTTTGTAGAAAACATCTCTTCCCTCCCGGGCAATCTTTTCCAGGGACCTGGCCAGCCCTCTGTTCGTTAACAGGTCGCCGGGCTGGGGTACTTTTCCACCTGGCAAAAAGAGAGCCTGGGAGGTGCGAAATTGGGACAGCTCTCCGGAGGCCTCCTGGATTTTAAAGCTGAGTATATGAGTGATGGGATATCCTCCCCTGGCATACGCGATTGCTGGCTCAAGCAGGGAAGTGAGGGATAATTTTCCGTACCGACCGTGAGCTTCGAACCAACCGTCTACAGCTCCTGGGACAGTGACCGCAAGAAGACCTCGAAGGGGAATAGTATTCATGCCGGCTTTCTTGAAATAACCGATATTAGCCGCATATGGGGATCGACCGCTGGAATTGAGGAAGACCAGATCCTTTTGGGCAGCATCATAAATAAGCCAGAACCCATCTCCGCCGATCCCGCACATATGCGGATAAACGACATTAAGGACGGCATTGGTGGCGATGGCCGCATCCACTGCTGTTCCACCTTTTTTCAAGATTTCTACCCCTGTCTGGGAGGCCAGGTAATGGGGTGAGGCTATAAGGCCATGGGGGGCCATGGTCACTGGGCGATTGCGTTGGGGAAAAGAATCAGGAGTTTTATTTTTCATGGGGTCCTCTCGTAGAACAAATTAAGTGCCTAAAGTTTCTTCTGTACGCAGATGAACGCAGATTCTCAAGGATGGATAAAATCAATAAAATTCTATGGCCCTGGGGCCATCCATACGAGAATAAAGATAAAAAATCTTTTTCTGCGTCTATCTGGGAAATCCGCGTCCCAATCATTCATTTGTTTTGGGGTGGAAGAATTCAAAAATAGTCTGCGCATCTTTTTGGGTCAAGGATTTCACCTGGCTGAGCTCTTCGAGGGAAGCTTCCTGAATTTTTTGCAGGCTGCCAAAGTGTTTGAGCAGGGCTTTCTTCTTGACCTCCCCGATCCCAGGAACTTCTTCGAGGAGCGTTTGCAGACCTTGCTTGCCCCTGAGCTTCTTATGATAGGTGATGGCAAAGCGATGCGCCTCATTGCGAACTTGCTGTAAGAAACGTAGAGAAGCCGAATGGCTGGGGAGGAGGATGGGGTCTTTGATATGGGGAAGGTAAATTTTATCCGAAGGCTTACCCGGGAATTTCTTAAATCCCGTCTCTTTATCCTTGGCCAGCCCGATGGCCGAAATGCTTGGCCAGCCTAACTCCGATAAAATAGCCAAAGCTACGTTCAATTGACCCTTCCCCCCATCCACTACGAGAAGGTCCGGGGTTTCCTCCTCGCCATCCAGTTTGCTGTACCGGCGTTTCAGGACTTCATACATCATGGCATAATCGTCCGGGAAAGAAGGGGCACGAACTTTATAATGCCGGTAATGAGAACGATCGGGCCGCCCATCCACGAAGCTCACCATAGACCCTACAGCCAGCCTGCCGAAGAGGTTGGAGATGTCAAAGCACTCCACCCGATGCGGCAGAGTTCTTAGTCTGAGTTTCTCCCGCAGCTCTTTAAGGGTCAGAGAGAGGTTTTCTTCTTCGCTCACCTTTTTCTGGAAGGCGTTCTCAGCATTCTTCTCGGCCATTTCCAACAAACGCTTCTTCTCACCCTTTGGGGGTGAAAGGACTTTCACCTTTCCTCCTTTTTTTTCGGTGAGCCATTCAGCGAGCAGAGCTTCGTCTTCGATAGGCAGCGGTAGGAGGATTTCCTGTGGAATATAACGGTCTTCGGCGTAATACTGCCGAACAAAGGCGGAGAGGGCTTCTTCATCCGGAAGATTAAGGCGGGAAAAATGGAACGATTTATTCCCCACCAGCAGGCCCCGGCGAAAGAAGAGAATCTGAAATTCCCAGGCGTTTCCCTGGCGATAGAAGCCGAATACATCCTGGTCAGCCATTCCGTAGGAGACAGCCTTCTGTTTCTCCAGGGTTTTTTCAATGGCCTGGATCTGGTCACGGAGGCGGGCCGCTTTTTCAAAATCGAGCGCTTCCGCAGCGGCTATCATTCTTTCGCGCAGGAGTTTGAGGAGCTGCGAGTTTTTTCCTTCGAGGAAAAGGAGGGCTTCTTGACCCACCTCCGCATATTTCTCTGGCGAGATGAGGCCACAGCAGGGGGCCAGGCATTTTTTGATCTGGTAGTTTAGGCAAGGCCGGGAGCGATTTCTGAAGTTAGCCTGGCCGCAGCTGCGCAGCGGGAACATTTTATTGAGGATCTTGAGGGTTTCTTTTACAGCGGCGCCGGAGGCGTAAGGACCAAAATAGCGGGCCCCATCTTTTTTCAGTTTGCGCACTAAAGAGAGTTTGGGAAATTCTTCGTTAAGACTGAATTTGAGGCTGAAATAAGTCTTGTCGTCCTTAAAGTTAATATTGTACCGGGGTTTATGCTTTTTAATCAACGTGTTTTCCAAGATCAGGGCTTCTTTTTCTGTGTCTGTGAGCAGGGTCTCTACTTGATGGACTTTAGGCATGAGGAAGCGCAGGGAATAACGGGCGTCCCCGGACTTGTCGAGGTAAGTCTTTACCCGGTTGCGCAAGTTCTTGGCCTTGCCCACGTAAAGGACCGTTCCCTCTTTGTCCTTCATCAGATAGACGCCGGGACTTGTAGGGAGGTTCTGAATCTGTTCTTCTAAAGATGTCGGTTCCATAAAATGCAAAAATCAAACATCAAAAATCAAAATGATAAAAATTAAGTGTTAGTATAAGTGTCATTGTCATCTTTTTACTGACACTAACCACTGGCACTGACACTAGGCTTTGGATTTTACCGGTATTCCAGTTCCCTTTCTTCCAAGGATTTTATCCTGTCCCGAATTTCTGCCGCCTTCTCAAAATCGAGTTTGGAGGCAGCCTCCCGCATCTCCTTCTTCAGCCGGGAAATCAGCTTGGAAATTTCAAAGATAGAAACGTACGCCTCGCGCTTCTCGGCAGCCAGAGGAACCGTGACATAGTCAGCCTCATAGATAGAAGCTAAAATATCCGGGATGGCCTTCTTGATGGTCTCGGGAGTGATCTCATTCTGGCGATTGTATGCTTTTTGGATTTTTCGCCGCCGGCTGGTCTCCTCCATGGCCCTCTTCATCGACTCGGTAAGCTGGTCGGCATATAGCACCACCCGGCCGGCGATGTTTCGGGCGGTGCGTCCGAAAGTCTGGATGAGCGATGTTGCCGAGCGCAGGAACCCCTCTTTATCTGCGTCCAGAATGGCCACCATGGAGACTTCCGGCAGGTCCAGCCCCTCGCGCAGGAGGTTGATGCCGATGAGAACGTCGAACTTGCCCAGCCGCAAGTCGCGGATAATTTCCATGCGCTCCAGGGTTTGGATGTCCGAGTGCAAGTATTTGACCTTCAGGCCAAGCTCGGCATAGTAAGAAGTGAGGTCTTCAGCCATCCGCTTGGTCAAAGTGGTAACCAGCACCCGTTCTCCTCTGTCTATCCGAGACTGGATCTCGCCCAGCAAGTCATCAACCTGGTAGCGGGCGGGTTTCACCTCAACCTCAGGATCAATCAGGCCAGTGGGACGGATGATCTGTTCGACAACGCGACCTTTTGATTTCTTCTTCTCGTAGTCTGACGGCGTCGCGGAAACATAGATCACCTGGGGTACCCGCGCTTCGAATTCTGCGAAAGAAAGGGGGCGGTTGTCCAGGGCTGAAGGCAGGCGAAACCCGTACTCCATCAGGGTCTCTTTGCGCGTGCGGTCCCCCCAGTACATCCCGTTCAGCTGGGGAATGGTGATGTGGCTTTCGTCGATAAAAATCAAGGAATCTTTGGGAAAATAGTCCAATAGGGTATAGGGGGGTTCTCCCGGACGACGCCCATCCAGGTGCCGGGAGTAATTTTCGATCCCTGTGCAGTAGCCCATCTCCTGCAGCATCTCCAAGTCAAAGTTGGTTCGTTGTTCCAAACGCTGGGCTTCCAGGAGTTTGCGCTGGGAGTGTAACTCGGCCAGGCGCTGCGCCAGTTCCTGACGGATGGACTGGATGGCCAGGCGCAGCCGATCCTGAGGGGTGACATAGTGGCTTCCAGGGTAAATGTTCACATGTCGGAGTTTCCGCAGAACTTTCCCCCGCAGCGGGTCAATCTCGGCGATGGACTCCACCAGGTCTCCGAAAAACTCAACCCGGATCGCCTTGTCCTCCTCGTAGGCCGGAAAAATTTCCAGCACGTCACCGCGCACCCGGAAGGTACCCCGGTGAAAGTCGTAATCGTTCCGCAGATACTGGATTTCCACGAGCCGGGCCAGAACATCATCCCGGGAGACTTCCTTCTGATCCTCCACCAAAACGATCATTCCCCGGTAAGTCTCGGGCGAGCCCAAGCCGTAAATGCAAGAGACCGAAGCTACTACCACCACATCCCGGCGAGTCAGCACAGAGTGGGTGGCTGAATGGCGCATCTGGTCGATCAGGTCATTGATGGAAGCATCCTTCTCGATGTAGGTGTCGGTCGCGGGAAGGTAGGCCTCGGGCTGGTAATAATCATAGTAGCTGACGAAATA
>JACRCA010000381.1 GCA_016234425.1 Deltaproteobacteria bacterium
ACCAAACCTTTTGCAGTGGTTTTCTTGCAAGGGCAAAACGTTGAAGTCTTCCAATCGATCATTAAGATCCAATGCGAATGTCTAAAAGAAGGGATCCCTTGCTTTCCAAGTCTGGACACTGCCATTAAGGCGATCAGTAAGCTGATCACTTATTATCAAAACAGGGAGGACTGATCTTTGGGGATTGGAGGTTTAAATCCATTGACTGGAAAAGAGGTCATGGAAAAGGCGGGGGTCGTTCTTGAGGCAACATGAAGAGAGAGATTTTCGCAGAGGTAGGGTGCTTCAGGGTTTTGGCCTTCGACGATACGGGAATGATGGAGGGGATTGCCTATGAGCGGAAGTTGGAAGGAGGAATACCAAAGGAAAATGGTCTCTCCAGAGGAGGCGGTAAAAGTCGTAAGGGATGGGGATCGGGTTAGCTTTACATACGGCCGAGAGCCTCGGGCCCTCGGCTTGGCCCTGGCCGCACGGCTGGGAGAGGTTAAAGATGTGAAGGTCTTTATCCGGACCCCAGCGATGGATTTTGGCTGGTATGACCCAGGCTGGGAAGAGAGCTTTAAGATTGAAATCAGCTATGTACTACCGATCACGAGAGAAATGATGGCGCAGCGAAGATGTGACTTTGTCATCGGAGGATTATTGGGAATGACTCCCCGACACCCCGCCGTGGCAGAAGCAGATGTCTTATTTACCGAGGTTTCCCCGCCCGATGAGAACGGCCATTGTAGTTTCGGGGCCTCGGTTTGGGGAAAGAAAAAGGCGGTGGAATGCGCCAAAGTCGTTCTGGCCGAAGTGAATAAGAATTTAATTAGAACGTATGGGGAAAACTATGTCCATGTCTCTGAAATCGATTATTTTGTGGAACATGTCTCCGGGGGGAAACAACCTGGGGCAACGGACCTTCTGGGACGAAAAACCTGGGAGCCCGGAGAGGTGGAAAAACGCATTGCGGAATATGTGTCCACCCTGATCAAGGATGGCAACACGTTACAAATCGGGGTGGGAAGTACTTCGGAGTGGATTGCCCAACTGGGAGCCCTTAACCATAGGTCAGACCTGGGGTGGCATTCTGAGACGACCCCCCGGGGGATTATCAAATTGGTGAGGGAGGGAGTGATCACGGGAAAGCGTAAGAATATCAATCGAGGAAAGGTGATTGCTGTGGCCGTGGGTGGTGGGGACCAAGAAGACATGGATTTTGTCAACCATAATCCCTTATTCGAGTTGTATGATGCCGATTACGTTCTAAATCCAGCGGTAATCGGGTCAAATGATACCGTGGTTGCGGTCAATAGTGCTATCTCCGTCGATCTCACCGGCCAGATTGCCGCGGAATCCGTAGGTCCAACATTGGTAAGTGGTCCGGGTGGGCAACTTGCCTTCGCTACGGGGGCCCAACTTTCCAAAGGAGGACGTTTCATATCGACGTTACCCTCAACCGCCAAAAACGGAAGCGTTTCCCGTATCGTGCCGCAGCTTGAAAAGGGGACCATCGCGACCATCCCTCGGACTCTCGCTGACATTGTGGTGACGGAATACGGTATTGCCCACCTCTACGGAAAGACCCAGCGAGAACGGGCTATGGAACTGATCAATATTGCTCATCCAGATTTTCGAGCGGAGCTGAAGAAAGAAGCTCAGGGACTTTTCTGGCCTTAATCAGGCGGAAGAAGGAGAGGAGGAGGTACAGGCGATGACGGGTGAACCCGGCGAAATAACGGAGGAGAAGTTAGGGGAACTCAAGAAGAGGTTGGGAGTGGTGTGGCGACCTCGGCAGCCCTATTACAACACAACAGCCACGAAAGACAATATCAGGCATTTCTGTCACGGGATAGGGGACACGAATCCTCTCTTCACAGATCCAGAGTATGCCAGGAAAACGAAGTATGGACGCTTAGTAGCTCCTCCTTGCTTCTTGTACAGCGTTTATTGGCCAGCCCAGGGACGGGGCATGCCCGGCATTCATGCTTGGCACTCAGGGGATGATTGGGAGTTCTACCAGCCCATCCTTGAAGGGGATGGGTTCACGTATACGAATACATTGGTTGACCTAAAGGAAAAAGAGAGCAAAATGGCCGGAAGGACCGTGATTCAATATCACGAAATCACCTATACGAATCAGCGCGGTGAACTGGTTGCCAAAGCCTTAGACTGGTGTGTTCGCGCCGGAAGACGTTCTTCCGCAGAGAAGGGGAAGTACAAAGACATTGAGAGAGCCACCTACATGGGTGCAGAGCTAAAGAGAATATATGAATCCTATGAAAACGAGGAAGTCCGGGGAGCCAATCCTCGCTTCTGGGAAGATGTGGACGTGGGAGACGAACTTCCTCCTATTGTGAAAGGTCCACTCAGCTTGCGGGACATCATTGCTTGGCTCATGGGGGCTGGAAGTCCCTTCATGCGTGCGCATGCGCTCGCTTATTCATTTCTGAGACGTCACCCTGGCACGGACATGATTGACTCGACAACGGGTCAGATGGATGTGCCCGAATTGGTTCATATGGAAGAAGCCCGTGCTCAAGAGATTGGTATTCCCGGGGCTTATGACTATGGATGCCAGCGCATTTCCTGGCTAGGTAATCTTCTAACAAATTGGATGGGCGATGAAGGCTTCCTCAAGAGATTGCGGGCTGAACTGCGCCGGTTCAACGTGATCGGGGATACAACCTGGCTCAAAGGGAAGGTGACGCAAAAATATATTGAGGATGGTGAACATCTTGTAGATGTTGAAGGCTGGGCCGAAAACCAGAGGGGCGAGATTACCATGCCTGGATTGGCCACGGTCCGGCTACCGTCAAAGGGAATGTAAAAACCTTATGAGTCCGAGGAACCTTAGGCCGAAATCATACGAAGATTCTCTCCCGTTCCCGGTCTATTTTCAAATTAAGAACCTAATAAAGAAGAGGATATCCGAAGGAACGTACCCATTAGGAACGAAGATACCGAGCGAGCATGAATTGTCCCAAGAGTTTGGAGTCAATCGGCAAACCGTCAGACATGCCTTGATCCTATTGGTTCAAGAAGGTTATTTGAATCGTTTTCGAAAACGCGGCACCTTTGTTTCGAACCGGGTCAAGGAGTTTGCCGGATTAGAACTCAGAGGGTTGTTTGATGACCTTTTCAGCCAGGTGGCCAAGTTTAAGGCGAAAAAAGTGAGAATCTTTGACCAGACACCATCTGAGACGGTTGCCGATCTCTTCCAATTGGATCGCCATACAGACAAGGTGAAAGTGATTAAGAGAGTGCGTTTCTTGGGCGTAAATCCTGCCGCTTATACCATCAATTACCTACCTCTCGAGATCGGTAACCGGATAGCAAAAGAAGAACTTTATGAAATGTCATTGCTCCAAATATTTAGGGAAAAATTGCAGATCCCTTTCGGCGAGGCCTTTCAAACCATAGAGGCCTCCATCGCAGATAATGAGGTCGCGCAAGCCTTGAAAATTTCTCCTGGGGCACAAGTTTTGCTGATGCAAAGAACTTTTTTTACAAAGTCCGGTAAACCTTTCGATTTTGTCCAGACCTTTTATCGAGGGGATAGGTTTCGATATTTTGTCAGATTCCGCTACGACGATGGAGGAAATCACCTGATATTGGCCAGGTAAATAGTCTTCATCAACCGTGGCCGGGCTGAGAAAGAGATTAGTTTCATGTTGTATCAATCCCTGAATTATCAAAAAACAGACAAAGTGATGATCGTGAGCATCATGGGACCTGTGGACAGTCAGGTAAAGATAGCTCGGCTTTCTGATGAACTTACGGAACTTTCCGATAGGATTATTCGGGACGACGAAATATGGGTAATTGTTCTCACTGGAGCTGGAGAGAAATCCTTTTCCATGGAAACAGACTCATTGGGGCCTAATTTAGAAGGCGACGGTGAGCTGGGAACTAAAACTTGGTCTCTCGCTGAACCCCTTGGAAAACTGGACTTACCCATCATGGCCGCGATCAATGGGGATGCGATTGGACAGGGTTTAGAGTTAGTCTTAGCATGCGATATAAGAATCGCTTCCGAAACATCTCATTTCGGATTAGCCCATATTAGGACAGGCCATATCCCGTGGGATGGAGGGACTCAGCGTCTATCGCGCCTCGTAGGGAAGAGTAATGCCCTGGAGATGATCCTCACGGGAGAGATCATAGATGCGCAAGAGGCCTATCGAATTGGTTTAATTAATAGGGTGGTTTCTCCCCGTGAACTTCTGGCATGGGCGCAGGATACGGCTCAGAAGATAGCTTCCCGAGGCCCGATTGCCCTAAAATACGCCAAGGAGGCAATTTATAAGGGGATGGATTTGACCCTTGAACAGGGACTGCGCCTGGAGGCAGACCTCTACCTTTTATTGCATACGACGCGGGATCGGGCAGAAGGCATTCAGGCCTTTCGAAAAAAGAGAGTCCCTGAGTTTGAAGGAAAATAGAGGTTGTGATGAGTGGTTCTAAGACTCTAATCTATGAGAAGAGCGATCAGGTTGCCTATGTGACTCTGAATCGTCCTCAAGCTCTTAATGTTTACAATACTCAGATGCGGGATGATCTCTACGAAGTTCTAAATGCCATCAAAGATGATCCGGAAGTGAGAGTGGCGATCTTGAAAGGAGCAGGAGAGAAGGCTTTCTGTGCCGGGGCCGACCTAATCGAGTTCCTCACAGCGCCATCTCCTGTTGTGGCCCGGCGAGTGCGGTTTGGACGCAATGTTTGGAGCCTTCTTTTTAGCATCCCCCAGCCTCTCATCGCCGTTGTTCACGGATACGTCTTGGGGTCAGGGATGGAGATAGCCTTATGTTGTGATATCCGAATTGCGTCGGAAGATGCGAAATTCGGTCTACCAGAAGTGGGATTGGGCATCATCCCTGCAGCCGGTGGAACCCAGACGCTTCCCCGTGCCATAGGGACGAGCCGGGCACTTGAATTGTTACTGATAAACCGCTGGATCGATGGGCAGGAGGCTTACCGGATTGGACTGGTCAATAAGGTGGTGCCAAGAAGTGAACTGCTCCGTACCGCCGAGGAAATGGCCGAGAAGATTGCCTCCTATCATCCCATGGCCGTTAGAAACGCCAAACAAGCAGTCGCCAGGGGATTGGACCTACCGCTGACCGAGGGCCTGGAGTTAGAAAAAAGGCTTGCCGCCGAAGTGGCCTTCGTGACAAGAAGAAGGCCAAAAAGTCCATAACGGTCACTCGATAAGAGGAAGAGAGGGAAATGAACACGACCGACTTTTTAAGTATCGCCAACGGCATCTGCCCTGATCGACTTGCTATCGTCTTTGAAGGGAAGAGATGGACTTTTGCTCAAATTAATGACCGGGTCGATAGGTTGGCGAACGGATTGGACAGACTCGGGGTGCATCCAGGGGATCGGATTGGCATCCTGCAGGTAAACTGCAACGAATACGTAGAATCTTATTACGCTTCCGCGAAATTAGGTGCGATCTTTGTCCCTTTGAATTTTAGAGCCAAGGCAGAAGAGCTCCGCTACATGATCTCCCATGCAGAGGTGAAAGTGCTTTTCATAGGAAGCAGGTACTGGGATGTGTTGAATGCGATATTGGCCCAGTTGCCCACCCTGAGGGAGTGTATTTCCATAGATGGTCCTAGGGAAGGGAGGACCGATTATGAAGACTTAATCTGCTCTTCCGCTTCGAACGAGTCTTCTCGTGAAATTGGAGACGAAGACATCACGATATTGATGTATACGTCAGGTACGACCGGTCGCCCCAAAGGCGTGCCCCTGAGGCACAACGCGTTTGTGACCTATATTCTGGACAATATCGATCCGGCAAGCCCGGAGATCGAGGAAAGGAATCTATTGACGGTCCCCCTGTATCATGTGGCCGGAATGCAAGCGATGTTAGCGGCCATCTACGGGGGTCGCACATTAGTGCTGATGAGGCAGTTTGAGGTTAAGGAGTGGCTGGAGACGGTGCAACATCAAAAGGCCACGAGGGCGATGTTAGTCCCGACCATGCTTAAAAGGGTCATCGATCATCAGGACTTGGCGAAATACGATTTGTCGAGCCTAAAGGTGATCACTTATGGTGCTGCCCCTATGCCTTTCGAGGTTATCCATAAGGCCATCCACCAGATGCCTTGGGTGAGGTTTATCAATGCCTTCGGGCAAACGGAGACTGCCTCTACGATTACGACTTTAGGGCCTGAAGATCATATCATCGAAGGTACGGAAGAAGAGCTGGAGAGAAAGCTAAAGAGACTCACCTCTTCCATCGGCAAGCCTTTGCCGGATGTAGAAGTGAAGATTGTTGATGAAGAAGGGGAAACCTTACCTGCGTTGGAAGTGGGAGAGATCTGGACGAGGGGCTCCCGCATCATGACAGGTTACTGGCGTGACGAAGAAAAAACATCGCAAGTGATTACGAGTGATGGGTGGCTGCGCACGGGGGATATGGGTTGGATGGATGGGGAGGGGTATATTTACCTGGCTGGCCGGGCAGATGATATGATTATTCGGGGGGGTGAGAATATTTCTCCTGAAGAGGTGGAGGATGTCCTTTGCGCTCACCCTAAAATTGAAGAGGCGGCGGTGATCGGGGTTCCCGACGTGGAGTGGGGCCAAGAGCCTCGGGCTATTATTGTTTTAAAAAAGGGGGAGACAGCTACTCAAGAGGAAATCGTGGAATATTGCCGAGCGAGGTTGGCAGGGTTTAAGCGGCCGAGGTCGGTGGTCTTTGTCGATTCTTTGCCGCGCCATCCAATGGGGAAGCTCATGAGGAAAAAGCTTCGTGAGGAATATGGTATGCCGTAATTTCCGCAACCGAAGCCTTTGCCTTCATCCGACTGATTTCATATTCGTTTCCCTTTTTGTCCTAATGGGTCTCTCGCGTGACCGAGAAAGTGGCTGAGAAGGTGAATACCTGGTAAGCCGTCCCCGTAGATAAGAGGAGGAAGAAGGAGAACGCTTATTGAGAAAAGGGCTTTCGATTTAGGAGCGCAAGCTCTTCGAGCTTCGGGCATTCAGGGAAGTAAGCAGGTCGCCCTATATCTAAATAAGCTTGATCATCTGTTCAGACAGTTTATCTCCAAGGTTGTACTGACCCCCGATCCGTTAACAAACGCCAGGTCACTTTTCAACTGGTTATGGATCGAGAAACCGACCCGTTACACACCCCGGGGTAACTTCAAGTTGAATGAAGTTATCGATGCCCAGCTGAGCCAGGATAGCCAGGGGGTCGGAAACTGTCTCGGCTTGACGGTTCTCTCCAATTGTCTTCTGCAAAAAGTGGGCATGCAAGCAGAAGCACTCTATTTGGAGAGGGCTTTTGGGAGAGGTCCACATGTATTGACCCTGCTCCAAACGAAGGGCTCCCTAATCGATATCGAAAATATTTCGCCAGACGGCTTTGACTACAAGGGGCATCTCCATAATCCTTCGAGAAGCAGATGGGGAGATAGGGAATTGGTCGCTGATATTTACCTTAGCCAGGGGAATGAATTTTTTGAAAAACGTAAATACAGCGATGCCTTAAGAAACTATGATATGGCCATCCATCTGAATCCTCAGTATGAAAAAGCACAGATCAACAAGGCCATTCTGATCGACAAGATGGGAAGGGAGAAGAACGGCCCTTTTGGAGTTGATGATGGAAGCGATTGAGCAAAGAGATGGGCCTTTAAGCAAAGTGCGAGTCTTGGATTTGGCAGACGAGAAGGGGGGTTTTTGCTCCAGGCTTTTGGCGGATATGGGGGCGTACGTCATCAAGGCGGAAAAGCCAGGTGGTGACCCTTCCCGAGGGATAGGCCCTTTCTTGGGGAATTCACCCCATCCGGAAAAGAGTCTATTTTTTGCTTATCACAACCATAATAAATTTGGAATTACATTGAACCTTGAGCATCCTGCTGGCAGAGAGATTTTTTTGAGACTGATAAAAAGCGCGGACGTCGTAGTAGAGACCTTTTCTCCTGGATACCTTAGGAAACTGGGCTTGGGGTTTGACTCCTTGAGCAAAGTCAATCCAAGACTGATTCTTGTTTCCGTCACCGGTTTTGGACAGCAAGGGCCTCGAAGTAAATATAAATCATGTGATCTGGTGGCTTCTGCTTTTGGGGGGCAGATGTATGTCTCCGGTTCTCCTTCCACGCCTCCTCTCAAACCTTTCGGGGAGCTTTCTTACTATGCGGCCTCCCTTTTTGCTGCTGTGGGCATTCTCGTGGCTCTGCGGAAACGAAGGCCTAGCGGACAGGGGGAGCATCTTGATATCTCCTTGCAGGAGGCGGTGGTTTCTACATTGGACCATGTGATGGTGCGCTATTTCTACGATAAGATCATTTCAAAAAGGCAGGGAAATCGATCCTGGAATGGCTCTTCTTGTATTTTACCCTGCAAAGACGGGTACCTTCACCTGACCCTCTCCCAGCAATGGGAGACCTTGGTGGAATGGATGGCCGGTGAAGGAATGGCAGAGGATCTAGTGGAGAATAAGTGGAAGGACGGGGATTACCGGCTTAGGAACATGGATCATGTGATCGAAGTCTTACAACGATGGACCATGACTCACCACACCCACGAGCTTTTTGAATTTGGTCAACTTATGCAATTTCCCTGGGCCCCAGTCTGCTCCCCCGAAGAGGTGCTAGACAGTCCCCAGCTTAAAGCCCGCGGTTTTTTTAACATTCCCTACAAATTCACTTCCTTCTCCCCATAGCGGTGGAAAAGGGCGCCTCTGATAGGAGAGGACAACGCGAAAATCTATCAGGGAGAATTAGGCCTGGCGGATGAAGAACTAAGAAGACTTTCTTCCATGGGAGTGATTTAAAGGAGTCTCAGTGGATCAAGGGATGCTTAGTGGAGTGAGGGTATTGGATTTTACTTGGGTGCTGGCCGGTCCTTATGCCACAAGGCTTCTCGCTGATTTTGGCGCGGAGGTCATTAAGATTCAGTCGAAAAAGACGGCCAAAGGAGCGGAATCAAATCTTACGGGGTACTTCAATACCTGGAATCGGAATAAGCGGAGCATCACCCTAGATATGAGCTTCCCAGAGGCGAAGCCAATTGTTTTAAAGTTAGTATCGATGGGTGACATCGTCATAGAGAATTTTTCCCCTCGGGTCATGTCAAACTGGGGATTGAACTATGATCGACTGAAAGAGGTAAATCCTGATCTCATCATGGTCAGTCTCTCGGGAATGGGACAGACGGGTCCCTGGAGGAATTTTCTTGCCTTGGGGCCAACTATTCATGCCCTCTCAGGCATAACTTATCTTACGTCTTTTGCTAAAGATTCTCCTGTGGGGTTAGGCTATGCCTATGCAGACATAATTGCGGGCCTTTATGCTGCTTTTGCTGTTTTAGCGGCTTTGGAATATCGGGATAGAACAGGCCAAGGAGAATACATCGATCTCTCAGAATACGAGGCTATGCTAACATGCCTAGGCCCTACCCTTTTGGATGCATTCCTGAATCATAGGGAAATTTTACCCCAAGGCAATCGATCTGACTCTACCCCAGCCGCTCCCTATGGCTGCTACCCATGTCTGGGAGAGGACAGGTGGTGCGTCTTGGCAGTATTTAATGGTTCCGAGTGGGAAGCTCTCGGGAAGGCTTTGGGGAACCCTGCCTGGATGAAAGAAGAAAGGTTTTCAACTTACTCCAGGCGGAAGGAACATCAGGTAGAATTGAATGAACACCTTCGACAATGGGCATGCCAACGCACCGCCGAAGAGGTAGTCGAACTCTTGCAGGAGGCAGGAGTTACCGCAGGCCTTGTTCAAAATGCTGAGGATTTGGCCAAGGACCCTCATCTGGCAGCCAGGAAGTTTTTTGTAAACTTGGAACATCCGGTCCTGGGAAAAACTCTTTCTGATAGTTCCCCTATAAAATTCAGTGAAAACTTGGAAGGTAATTGGAAAGCCGCCCCTTTATTGGGTGAGGATAATCAATATGTCTTCAAGGAATTGTTAAGCTTAAAAGAAAGTGAATTTTCTGCATATGTTCAGAAAGGAATCATTGGTTAGCCCGTCTTACTCCATACTACCTTTCCGTTGACGATTGTCATTTCCACGGCAATATCTCTTATCTCACTAATTGGAACTTTGGTTGGATCCCCGTTTAAAACGACAAGATCGGCCAGTTTCCCAGGGGCAATACTTCCCTTGATCGTTTCTTCAAAATTGGCGCGGGCAGCGTAGTCTGTGTACAATCGCAGTGCTTCTATAGGGTCGATTCTTTCTTCCTGTAAAACGAATTCCCCAGTTTCGGCTTTTCGAGAAAC
>JACRCA010000037.1 GCA_016234425.1 Deltaproteobacteria bacterium
AACCATGAAAATTTAAGTCCTTCTCCTCCCCCTTTGATGGGGGAGGGCTCGCCCTGTGGAGTAAGTTTTACTACTCCACAGGGCAAGGGTGGGGGTGAACAAAAGGATTTTTTCCCCCTGCCCTTTACCCCGTGAAATAGAGAAAAAATTTCACGGGGTGAATCCCCTCCCGCCAGGGGAGGGGAGCTGTGTTTGGTTTTTGGGCATTGAAAATTATTTCGGATTTAGGATTTGGGGCTTTCTTCTTTCAATATACTCATCATTTGATGAGTTGTCAAGAAAAATCTTGTTGCCCCCGATCATTTTTAATCAGATATACGAATAACCCTTCTATTTCAGATAGTTATCAGGCTCAGGCAGGAGCAAAGCAGGGAGCAAGGGTCCCAGGGGGAAATTATAAGGAAGGCAGGTCATCCCCGACGCGAAGGAGAGATGAATAAAGAAAAAAGCTCTCTTTCTTTTTCCTCCATCTTCCTCCGTTCATCCCGGGAGCCCACGTGGTCGTAGCCCAGAAGGTGGAGGATGCCGTGGATCATGAGGAAGAGAACTTCTTCCTCTGTCTCCCCACCGACTGCTTCAGATTGGCGTTTTGCTGTCTCTGCCGAGATGACTACATCCCCTAAAATTGGCGGGTTGATTGTGGCAGCATCGTCTGCCGCCAAGGGAAAAGAAATGACGTTGGTGGGCCGATTGCGGTGAAAATACTGGCAGTTTAGCCGGGTTATCTCCACATCGTCCACAATGACGATGTTTACCTCCTGACCCTCACAGCCCAAGGCGTCTAAGATCTTCTTCGCCGCTCTTCTTATCTTCCGGGTGTCGATCGCGACCCGTTTTTGCCGGTTGCTTATGGAAATCCCCATTGTTTCTTTTCTTCCCTGCGCTCTCTCTGGCCGCCGGCATCGGGTAATCGATGCGCTGATGATGGATGCCTGCCAGGATCGGGTTGAAGCTCTTGGCAATCTGATGCAGGTCTTTCAGGGTTAACTCACACTCATCCAACTGGCCATCCGTGAAGATGGTGTTGATAATCCGCTGCACCAGACCCTGTAAGTGGGCGGCGGTGGGCTGAAGAAGTGTCCGAGAGGCGGCTTCCACCGCATCCGCCAGCAAGACCAACCCGGCTTCCTTGGTCTGGGGTTTGGGCCCATGATAGCGGTAAGCTCCTTCATCTACGGACTCGAATTCTGGGTTTTCCTGCTCTTTGGCCCTCTGGTAAAAGTAGGAGATCAGGCTCGTTCCATGATGCTGCTGAATGATGTTACTGATTTTCCGCCCGAGCTTGTATTCCCGGGCCAGCTCCAGACCATCTTTCACGTGGGAGATAAGGATCAGGCTGCTCATGCTCGGAGCCAGCTTGTCATGCTTGTTCTCATTGCGACCCTGGTTTTCCACAAAATAGAGGGGTTTGTTGATCTTGCCGATGTCATGGTAGTAAGCACTCACCCGGGCCAAGAGGGGATTCGCCTTGACCGAGCGGGCGGCGCTCTCCACCAGAGTGCTAACCACGATACTGTGGTGATAGGTTCCCGGAGCTTCCAGGATCATTCTCTTGAGCAGGGGATGGTTCATGTTGGCCAGCTCCAGGAGCTTGATGTTTGTAGTGTATCTGAAAACCCACTCCACGATCGGCACCACTCCTAAAACAACGATCGCTGCCACAACTCCCCCCAAAAACCCGAAGAGCAAGTTGAATCCTACTTCGGAGACGATCCCCGTTTCGCCGATCAGGTTCTGGCAGAGGATCATCAAAACGTTTACCAGTCCCACCTTGACACCGGCTTTCACTAAGATGGTGCGATCCTCGCAGAAACCCACGCTGTGGGCTCCCACTATGCTGCCGATGAAAAAATACACTGAGAAGAAGAAACTGCTTTCCAACAACCACCCGGCAAATGTGCTCGCCACCAAGGAAAAAACCAAAGCGGTCTCGGAGTTGAGCACGATGCGTACCAGCATGGCCCCGGCTGCGATGCCAATCCCATAAACGTAAGCCGAAGATGGGATTTCTGGCAGCGCCTGGCCAATGAGGGGAATAACCGCCAAGCTAGCCTTGGTCACAACGAGCATGAGAACCAAAAGGAGGGTGAGGAATAGAAGGTCTTTATCATCTGGAGAGAATTTGCGGATATTCGCGCTGGCAAATTCAAAGAGGATGGCCAAAATGAGGATCACCAGCAAGCTCGTCCCGAGTGCTTGGGCAGGGAGTAGCCAACCCACGGCCGCGGCCAGAAATAAAAGCAGGCCAATCCGCTTCCAGGGAAACTTCCGCAGGCTCCACCCCCGGCCTCCAGGCTGAGGGGAATTCTTATGCCCTCCCCGGGGGGAAAAGTTTAGAAAAATGCCAGTCAATTCTACCTCCTCTGGCCAGTCCCAACCGTCATTTCCCCACCCTTTCAGAGGAGTTCTTCCTCTGGGCCTGCCCTTCGTAGGCTCTGATGATATCCTGGACTAAGGGATGACGAACCACGTCCACCTCCGTGAAGTAGCTGAAGTGGATTCCCTCGATACTGCTCAGGATTTCTCGGGCTTCCACTAACCCAGAAATTTTTCCGGTAGGAAGGTCAATCTGAGTAATATCACCGGTGATCACAGCCTTCGAGCTGTACCCCAGCCGGGTGAGGAACATCTTCATCTGCTCAGACGTCGTGTTCTGGGCCTCATCCAGGATCACGAAGGAATCATTCAGCGTACGCCCGCGCATAAATGCCAGGGGGGCCACTTCGATGACTCCTTTCTCCAGCAGGCGGGAAGCAGTCTCAAAATCCATCATATCATGCAAAGCATCGTAGAGGGGACGCAAATATGGGTTGACCTTTTCCAGCATATCTCCGGGAAGGAACCCTAACTTTTCCCCCGCTTCTACAGCTGGCCGGGTAAGGATGATGCGGTGCAGTTCCTTTTTGGTTAAAGCGGCCACGCCCATAGCCATTGCTAAGTACGTTTTTCCGGTACCAGCCGGCCCGATACTGAAAACAATATCATAGGAACGAATGGCATCGATGTAGAGCTTCTGCGCCAGACTTTTGGGCGTAATCAGTCGGCGTTTTGAGGAAATATAGACGGTATCCAAGAAAATATCTTTCAGCTTGACCGAATTGTTCCCTGAAAGAATGCGGATGGCCGAAAGAATGTCGTTGGGGTATATGGGATGGCCTTTACGGAGGATTTCATAAAGCTCTGAAAGAAGTCTTTCGGCGAGTTGCACATCGACCAGGTCTCCCGAGAGCGCCAAGGTATTCCCCCGTGCGTGAATCTGCACTCCGATGCTCTTCTCGATGAGCTTTAGGTTACCGTCATTCTCGCCGAAGAGAAGCTTAACAATTTCTGGATCTTCTAAATGAAGCCGGACGACGGGAGCGTCCTCAACTTTGGCTTTCAAGCCTGCTTATTCTCCCACCGCTCCCCCAGAAAATACAGGGAAGACATGCCCAGGGTATGATTTTCTTTGAATTCCCATTGGTTATTATTCTCCAAAGAAAAATGCCCTCCGTCGTCTGAGGGCAGTTTCACTCCTTTTACCTTTTGATCAAAATTCTCTTATCATTTTGATCATTTCTTAAAATAATATCATAAAATTCCTTGTCAAGCAACAATTTTCCTTGAATCACCCCACACGCTGAATTAAGATGAATTTGTTGGGATGCAGACTTTCGCGTATAAGCGCAGAAAAATCCCCCCTTGCCCCCCTTTAGCCAAAGGGGGGTGGGGGGATTTGAAGGTATTTTCAACATAATATGGAGACCCTCAGAAGGAAACCCTCCCCAATAGCCCCCCGAGAAAGGAAAGGCAATAAAAAGCACACCGTAAAGGATCTCTTAGGCCTAATGGCCAGGCTGCGTCGCCCTTCTGGTTGCCCCTGGGATCGGCAGCAGACTGAAAACACCCTCAAAAAATACTTGATCGAGGAAGCCTACGAGGCGCTGGAAGCCATCGAAGTTGGATCTCGGGAGGAATTGAAAGAAGAGCTGGGCGATCTTCTCCTGCAGATCATTTTCCTCTGCCGGGTCTATGAAGAAAAGGGCCATTTTAGCTTTTCAGACGTCGTCCATACCCTGGCCGAAAAGCTGATCCGCCGTCACCCCCACGTTTTCCCCCCTTCCAAAAGGGATGAAAGCAGGGCGAAACCCAGGGATGCGCAAGAAGTGGTTGAAATATGGAGGGGCCTAAAAGAATTGGAGGAGAAAAATACGGGTAAGGCATACCTTCTCGATGGAATTCCTCTTTCCTTGCCGGCCCTCGAGCGGGCCCAGAGAATTTCCGAGAGAGTTTCCCGGGCAGGCTTTGACTGGCCGAGCATCGGGGGGGTGTGGAAAAAAGCCCAGGAAGAAATGGCTGAAATAAAAAAAGCCGAGGTAAACTCTCCCTCCGAAGCTGTCGCGGAAGAATTCGGGGACCTCCTCTTTACTTTGGTCAACTGGGCTCGCTTCAAGGAAATTTCCGCCGAGGATGCTCTGCGCAAGGCCAACCGCCGCTTTATCCAGCGTTTCCAAGAGGTAGAAGCAGAGTTACGCCGGAGGGGACGCACGCCAGAAGAATCAACCCTAAAAGAAATGGACCAGATCTGGAACGAAACCAAAAAGCGTAAGGCGTGAGGCGTAAGGCGATAGGCAATGAATAACGCCTCTGCGGAACAGGAGGGGTTTTTCACTTTTTATGGAATTGCTCCATCGCTTCCTGGGGCCCTTCTATGAGCAGAACTTCCACTACTTGTGCGCATCTCTCCACGATGGCCTTGAATTCTTCCTTCGCCTTCCCAGTTAAGGATTCCAACACGTAATCCGCTGGATCCTGACCCCGTTCAACTGGCCTTCCGATTCCTACTTTCAACCGGATAAACCCATCGTTTCCCAGGGCGTCGATGATAGATTTAACCCCTTGATGGCCCCCATGGCCTCCGCCCAGACGGATGCGGATTTTCCCCAAAGGCAGGTCCAGGTCGTCATGCAGGACGACCAGGTTTTCAGGTGGGATTCTGAAGAACTGGAGAAGCCGCCGCACGGCTTCTCCAGAAAGGTTCATGTACGTCTGAGGCTTGCTCAGGATTACTTCTTCGTTCCCGATCTTTCCCCGGCCGTATACGGATTGAAACCCCCGCCGCGACAGCTCGATCCCGTTTTGCCTGGCAATCCGCTCGATGAGCAAGAAGCCCAAGTTGTGTCGCGTCCAGCGGTAAGCTCGCCCGGGATTCCCCAGGCCAACGACGAGCTTCACCCCACCCCCTCAAAGAAAAACTACTCTTTGGTCTCTTCGGCCTCTTCCTTCTTCTCTCCGATCCGTTCGGGCTGGGCAACCTCCTTTTCGCCTTCCACCGCGGCCACGAGTTCCTCGTACTTGGCTTCGGAGATGGGCGGAACGACGCTGGCCACTGTGAAATTGGTCTCGGCGATGATCTCACATTTCGCTGAAGAGGAAATATCCTGAATATGCAAGGAATCCCCAATTTTTAGGGCGCTGACGTCCACCTCGATAAACT
>JACRCA010000007.1 GCA_016234425.1 Deltaproteobacteria bacterium
CTCCATAGAGTGGGGGTGGGGGTATTAATAACTTGATTTTGGCCCTTCTCGAGACATACAGTCCCCATGAGGGCGTGGCAAAACGTTCTATTCCCTCGTGTCAATATGCCTTTTTAGGCTTAGGAGGCGTTGACGGCTCCTTGTAAGGCCCCTTCAGGTCTGCACGGATAAGCCCTGGCATCCTACGCCAGTCAGTCACTGGAACCCACTGCCCACCTTTTATTTCAGCCAGTCGTGCCGTCATTGGTGCTCGGTAATCAGGGGTGTAGTCGAACTTAACCAGCCCGTGAAGGTCATATTCTTTCCCCCAGGTCTCCAACTGCCGTCTTAGCAGCCTGCCATTGATGCCTTCCCAGCCGACCTTGGGCACCAGCTGGTTCAACAGATCATATATGGTAAGTACGTTCGCCACGCCCAAGAAATAGGCGTTGAGAAGGTCCTTCCGACGTCGCCCCACTTCCTCAGCAATTTTCGCCATCGTTTGAATGAACGGGTCGTCCTTTTCAGCCCACAGTTTGTAGGGAGTCGTTCCCAGCACACCCTCAGCGGGTTTGCCTCCGAGCATCGGCAGTGGCTCGTCGACCCCGAAATTATTGGTTCCAAACTTCAAACCGTAACCAAGTTTATCATTTCCCTTAACCAGCGGAATTAGGGTCATCCACGTCAGCTGACCATAAACATAGTCGGCGCCGGCTTTCTTGGCTCGAGTCAGTGGAGTGGCGGCATCCACCACGACAACAGGTATGTACTGCGTATCGACAACTTCTATGCGCTTTTTCTTGGCATATTCCATGACCAAAGGTTCCAGACAGGCTCTGCCATAAGGGGTGTCATAGGTCATGAACGCCAGCCTCGGTGGTCTACCCTTTCCTTTCCAGTCCCATCTGTCAACGATATAGTCAGCAAAATTGGCAAACTGGTCCGCATACATGGGAATGGTGGCAAAGGGGTAGCCCGCCGGGTAGATTCCCGTCTCACTCGCCCCGCAGCTCGAGACCACAACCTCGTCCTCGGCGTAACGTTCATGGAAGGCTTCATTCTCCTGAGACCCGCACACTCCCATAAACATGAAATTCTTCCTTGCGCGCCATCTCTCGTAGATCGTGGCCCCAACCGCAAGGTCATTCGTGTGATCAGCCCACTCCACCCTGAATTTCCTGCCCTGGACGCCACCTTTATACTTGTTGATCCAATAGATAGTGTCCTGAATCCCCAGAAGGCGAGGAACATTTACGAAACCGTAAATACGGCTCATGTCGGCCCAGAAATACATGGTGAAGAACTCTTCTTTTTCTTTGGCTGCCGGCTTAGAACCTGAGGCCGGAAAGACTAATAAAGAGATGACCATCAGAGCAACCAATATTGTCCAGATTTTTGTTTTCATATTTCCTCCTTTCTGTATTGTTTCTATTTTTTCATTTTTGCTGCCCTCTTCGCGAGGTTTCCCCACTTTTCTCGCTGGCAGCGAACCGTTGCCATATTCTGCCTAGAAAGCGTACTTGAAAGGCCAATGCCTGAACCGGGATTTGAGCACCTCCCAGGTGTGAGCCAAACCTCTGGGCTCGAAAATAAGGAAGAGGATAACAACTAGGGCCCAACTAATAAGCCCTAACGCTGGACCGATCTTAGGTGCATTAATAGGTGATACCATTTCACCCAGGACTGGGCTTGCAAAAGTCACCAACTCCTTTATACTCCTCAAAAATAGAACGCCGAAAACGGCTCCAACGTTGGTTCCCATCCCGCCGACAATCAGGCACCCGAGATACCAGATAGATACCTCAAAAGGAAACTGGCGTGGGTTTACGCTTCGGAAGTAAGTCGCATGCAAAGCACCGGCAATACCCGCATAGAAGCACCCGATAGCGAAAGCATAAAGTTTGTATCTGGCTACGTTGATACCGATCACCCCGCCGGCCAGGTCGTTATCCCTGACAGCAACAAAAGCTCGCCCCAATCGGCTACGAACGAGATTCTTGGCAAAAAATGTCATGAGCACTGCTATCACTATGACTACATAGTAGAAAGCTTCGTTATTTCTGAAGTCAATACCCGCCAACTCCGGACGATCGACCCTTATGCCGCTCACGGCGTGGAAATAATCAGGAAAGGCATGGCCAAAGAATGCTACGATTATGAACTGGGCAGCAAGAGTACTCATCGCCAGATAGAGCATCTTGAGTCGGAAGGAAGGAAGGCCAAAGAGCACGCCGGCTGCAGCGGCAGCAATGCCAGCCAGAGGAACGGTTGCCCAGAAGTTCCAGTGGAAGGAATCCATAAGCACGGCTGTGGTGTAGGCACCCACAGCCACGAATGCCTGGTGACCTATAGAAATCTGACCGGCATATCCCATAAGGATGTTGAGCCCAAGAACAGCAACCAAAGATATACCGGTCAGGATCATGAAGCCCAAAAAGTAAGAGCCGGCGAAAAGCGGCAAGACAGCCAAAAGAATCAGAAAGCCTATTAGTACTCCCCACTGAGGACCAGTCCGCACAACAGCCATGTCCTGTTCATACCGAACGTCGAAAACACCAGCCGGTCGATCCATTTTTTTCTACAGCCTTTCTATCCGCACCAATCCGAAGAGACCGTACGGCTTGATGATCAAAATGAGAAGCAAGACTATAAAGGGTATAACATCGGCTAGAGCAGGGCTAAGGTAACCTGTCACCAGCGATTGGACCACCCCCAATATCATGCCGCCCACTATAGCTCCCGCAATGGAGTCAAGGCCTCCAAGAAGCACCACCGCTAATGCCCCAAGCAATGCCCCATACATAAGATAGTGAACACCGCTGACCACGCCCAGGAAGAGCCCGGCTATAACACTCAAAAGTCCGGCAAGTACCCAGCTAAGGCTGAAAACGCCCCTCACTGGCAGTCCCAGGCCCTGAGCAACCTGATGGTCCTCCGCTGTAGCCCTCATCACCCTGCCAATGGGAGTCCGCCAGTAGAAGAAACTAAAGGCAGCAAAGCCCACTAGGGCTACTGCGATGCCCCACAGAAGTGCATGGCTTATCACCACCTCACCCAACTTGATGGATTCACCGGGTAACTCCACCGGCATATCATACCCAAAAGTTCCCCACGCTAAAATGTTTATCCCCTCGAAAACTTCGGCGAGCATAATGGTCAGCAGTAAGGCGGCAACGAGGGGTTGCCCAATCAACGGGCGCATCAGCAGCCTATCTATCCCCAGCCCAAGAAGCGCTCCAAAGGCCAGCCCAGCGATCACCCCAGCCACCACGCCGAACTTTTCAACAAGAGTCACCAGCATAAATGCCCCGAGCGTGACCATCCATCCCTGAGCGAAATTAAATACTTTCGTGGACTTGTAAATGATAACGATGCCCAGGGCAATAAGCGTGTACATGCCGCCGAAAAACAGGCCTCCGGCAATGAACTGCAGAAATATAGCCACGTTGAGTTCCTTTCTCAGTCCTATTCGGTCACATCAATTTTCCACCTTTCCACCCCAGTGCACTGGACCTTGATGTAATACTCCCCGGGTCCTTTAAGGACCCTGGTACCAGTCCCGGCGCCCACAGTGGACATATCGATGTAGTTTTCAGTTTCCCCCCTGGGATAAACCGCAATACTCTGCCCAGCATATGCAGGGGTTTCCATCACATAGGTAATCTTGAACTCTTTCCCCCGAATTTTGAAAGGCTTTGTGGTCATATCTGCGCTTCCAGTAAATGTAGCTGGCGATTTCAGTGGCTCTCTGACTCCTGCTCGGACAACCTCCACCTGCCAATTAGCAATGTTCCGGGCCGTAACCTTGATGTAGTACCTACCCTTCCCCTGGTAGAGATATGTGTTGCCACTGGCGTCAAAGCGGGGGGTCTTCACCATTTCAATCCAGTTGACTTTGTCTCCCCCCGGATACACATGTAGGACAAGGTTGGGCACCTTCTTCTCTTCAGCTTTATATTCCCAGTTGATCTGCCATTCCTTGGTATTTATGCTGAAAGGCTCGCTGGTAAAGTCTTTGGAACCACTGAATTTGACCGGCTCCAAGGGTGGGGGTGCCAGTCCTAATTTGGCACAGGCAAAAGTTCCCAGCAAAAATAGTAACCCACAGCTGACTAAAAACATCTTTCTCATGGCCACCTCCTCCTTTCTTTGTATATTGTTTCAGAACCCAAGAATCCCCCGTTTACCAATATAACACACCTACTAATTGTTCCCAAAATTTACCAAAAGTATTAATCTTTCAATAGCTTATAGTATCTTGCCTGCTTTTAGCGGGATGTCTTATACGGTTCCGCCTAATCCCCTATTCTTGATGGAATCCTGGAATGAATCTCCAGGGTGCGAAGGATAAGCCCTCCTTACAAAGAGGAATAGGTTCTGGCAAAGCCGATTATCCAGAATTGTCCGCTCATGGTCAGGATAATTCAGCTGGTAGGTCTTGAGATTGATTAAACCGCACATGGCCCCCCCCCGGTAAAAGGCCACTGCTTGAATGAACCAAAAAGGTGGAAACAGAAGAGAAAGAACTTTTTCGATATTTAATTAGGTTTCTATGGAATTTTAAATATTTGGGGCAAAGCTGTCAAGAACAAATTTTGGTTCTTAGCTCCGTGGGGATTCCCACCAGCTCCCCTTTTTCCCCTCCCGCCCAGGAGACTGTGTCGGAATGGAAGAAAGGAGCCGTAATTCCCGCAAAGCTTGTCCCCGCGAAATTTATCCCTGTGGAAACAGGGAGCAGGGAGCAGGGAGCGGGAATCCAGTGCAATGTCATTCCCGCGAAAGCGGGAATCCATGGATTTCTTAGATAAGGAAAATCCCCTACCGGAAAAATTTCCCCAATGATTTGACCTGCCTGGATGCCCGCCCTGCACCATACTACGTACAGGGCCCGCCTCCGCGGGTATGACGAATTACGACCCAGTCCCCTGAGGGGGGATGTTTGGGGTAGATTTAGGGCATCTGGAATTCTTATTTTTTGGTTATCGCAATTCCAATTCATACTTTCTCTGTGTTCTCGGCGCGCTCTGTGGTGGCGTTTTTTCAAGAAAGGGTCTCGGCCAGTAGCAAGCGGGTGGAATATAGGCGATTGGCAATCAAACTGGAAAGTCTCTGAAGGAACAGCAAACCGAATGATGGATAACGCTGGAAAAAGCGCTCCAGGTCTTTCCCTTCGACCGAAAGCACCCGGCAGTTCTCCAGAGCTTTGGCTGTGGCCGTGTACCTTCTGGGAGAAACGAGGGCCGACCACCCGAAAAGGGCTCCCTTTTTCTTGACAATCTCGATGATCAGTTCTCCCTCTCCCCGTCGAATGGAAACGGCCACTGCTCCCCTGGAGAGGACAAAAAGGTGGCGGGCCCGGCTGTTCTCTCGCAGGATAGTCGTCCCTTTTTCAAAAGATCTCTCTCGCCATAACCCGGCTATCTCCTCCAGGATCTTCTCTGGCAGACCCCGAAAATAAGGGGACCTGCGCAATGCTTTTTTGATCATCTGAGCCGTGGATTTGGGCAATGCTCTCATGTCTTTCCTTTCGCGGACAGTTCCAGAGGAAGATAGACCCGAAACCTGGAACCAATTCCTGGTTGGCTTTCCACCTCGATCGAGCCGAGGTGCGCTTCCACAATCCCCTTGACAATGGGAAGGCCGAGTCCGGTGCCCGTGATCTTGCGGGTTTGGACGTTTTTCACCCGGTAAAATTTATCGAAGATGCGCGGCAGATCCTCTGCGGAGATGCCGATCCCGTTGTCGGCGACTTCCACGCAGAGGTGGCTTCCTTCGATCCGGGCAGAAAGATGGACTGCCCCTCCCGCGGAAGTGTATTTGATTCCATTGCTCACTAAATTGATGAAGACCTCTTCCATATTCCCCCGGTCAGCCATGACCGGCGGCAGTCCTTCAATGCAGGAGAGTTGCAGGGAAATGCTCTTTGATTCGGCTTCATGCCTTAAAACCTCAAGGACTTTCTCCAGCACCTCGGGGATCTGGGTGGGTTCTTTTTGCTGGACCACGAAACCCGCTTCGATCTTGGAGATGTCCAGGAGATCGTTAATCAGGGTGAGCAAAGCATGCGTTCGTTCTTTGGCCCTTCCGAGCATCTCTTTCTGCCGTTCACCGACTTCTCCGATGATCCCGGCTAAGACGACAGAAAGCTGCTGCTCCACCGAAGTGAGGGGGGCCCGGAGTTCATGGGAAACCATGGCCACGAAATCCGACTTCATCCGGTCCATGGCTTTCAGCATGCTGATGTCCCGCAAAACGGTCACCACTCCCAGTACTTCTCCTTCCTCGCTGCGCACCGTAGCAATGTGAGCCATGAGGGCTATCTCCCCCATCACCACTTCTTGCGAGACCGCCGAGCTCCCCTCTTTGCTCACCTGCATGATCTTACTCACTAAATCGACCAGGCAACCGTTGCCCAGGCAATCCTGCAAGGGCTGACCAAAAACTGGCGACGTTTTCATACGCAACATTTTCACTGCCGCTGGGTTGTGCAGGACCACATGTCCTTCATGGTCCGTTACCAGAACTCCATCCGCCATGGAGTGGATGATCGTTTTGATCTTGCTCTTCTCATCCGCGATCTCCCGCAGCCCCTTCTCCCGTTCTCTGCGTAGAAGCTCTGCTTCCCTTTGCAAGGCCCCCTTCTCCAGGGCGCGATGGACGACGATGCGCAACTGGTCCGGAGTGAAGGGCTTGGGAATAAAATCGTAAGCCCCGGCCTTCATTGCTTCCACGGCTGACTCTACAGTGGCATAACCTGTGATGACTAACACCAGAAGGTCTGGATGCAGACTTTTTACTTGCTGCAGAACATCCATGCCACTGAGCCCGGGCATCTTCAGGTCCAGCAGCAAGAGGTCGAAGGGCTCATTTTCCATCAAACCCAACCCTTCCTCTCCGCTGGCAGCGGTCCGCACCGCCCATCCTTCCTTGCCCAGGATCTTGACGCATCCATCCCGGATGATCTTTTCATCGTCCACTACTAAAATACTGGCCATATCAGTAAAAGATATTCACCACAGAGATCGCAGAGGACGCAGCCTCTGTGCTCTCTGCGGTGAAAAAATGTGTTTCAGCCCACGATCAGCGCTTCCACCCGGCGCACCAATTCAGCCGGCTCCACGGGTTTATCGATATAATCATCTGCTTCCGTACGCAACCCCATGTCGATGGTATAGAGAGTGTGCGGGAGCGCCTGCATCACTGCGGTCAGGAGAAGAATGGGAATCTTCTTGTACTGCGGGTCGCGCTTCAGTTCCGAGCACACGGCGTACCCATCTGGAGGGGGCATCATCACGTCCAGGATGATCACATCCGGTCTCTCCTTGCGGACCTTCTCCAGTCCCTCCTTCCCATCATAGGCGACGATCACCTCAAAGGGCTTCGTCTCCAGGATGACTTTGGTGGCCTCTACGAAATCAGGGTCATCATCAACCAGAAGGACTTTTGCTTGCGCACCCATCATCTTCTCCTTTCCTCCTTCAGAGATCTATCCCCTGCTATCATTTTCCTTTCCGCCATCGAGCTTAATGCCAGCGGCCTGCAAAATTTCTGGCACCACTTCCTCCCGCCCGATGGCCATGATGTGCACCCCATCAGCCATTTTTTCCTCTTTGATCGTACGAATCATGCGTCCGGCGATCTCGATCCCCTTCTTCAACGCCTGCCCTTTAGGGGCGTTAGCCAGCTCGTCGATCAGCGTTTGGGGCACAAAGATTCCGGGCACATTCTCGTTCATATACTTGGCCATTTTGGCAGAGGTGAGGAGAACGATTCCGGCTAAAATCTTTACCGGGAACTTTCGGGCGTACTCCATGAAACTGCGGAAGTTATCCAGGTCATAAATGGCTTGGGTCTGGAAAAATTCGGCACCGCATTCTACTTTTTTCTCAAATTTCATCAACTGAGGTTCCAGAGGGCGAGCTTCCGGCGTAACGATCGCTCCCGCACAGAATTCCACCTTTCCTTCCAGGTCGTTTCCCCCCAGGTCTTTCCCCGATTCCATGAGGCGGATGGCCCGCAAAAGCTGAGCGGAGTCCAGGTCGAAAACAGATTTGGCGCTCTTGTGGTCTCCTACAGGCACCGCATCGCCCGTCAGGCAGAGCACGTTGCGGACTCCCCGGCTGTAAGCAAGAAGCAGGTCTCCTTGCAAGGCCATCCGATTCCGATCCCGACAGGTCATCTGCAGGATGGGTTCGCCACCGAGTTCTTTGATCAGGATGACTCCCCCGAGGGATGGGTAGCGCATGACTGAGCTCTGATTGTCCGTCACATTCAGGGCATGGACTTTATCTTTGAGACCCTCGATATGATGCTTCATTTTTGTTATATCGCATCCTTTGGGCGGTCCGATCTCGCTCGTAACCACAAACTCTCCAGATCGAAGCACTTCTCTGAAGTTCTGGGCCATCAACTTCCTCCCTTTTTCATATGGAACGACATAAATAAGTTGACATTGGTGCGATGTCATTGCGAACGAAGTGAAGCAATCTCATGGGATTGCCGCGTCGCTTCGCCCTGAACACCACGCGGTGCAGGGCCCCGCTCCTCGCAATGACGAATTTATTTAGCCGTCAACTATAGCTCCAATAAAATTTTTCCAGGCTTTGGCTCCACGTGGTAATTCTTGGCCGCCTGGAACTTGCGCATCACCGAAAGCCTTCCCTGTTTTTTCAGGCGTTCGTAGATCAATGTCCAGGCACAATCCTTGTTGCGGTCTATTTCACACTTCCCGTTGTTGGTTCCCCCGCAAGGCCCGTTGACCAGACCCTTATGACAGGAAGTTACCGGACAAATCCCCCCGGTCTCGCCCAAGATACACTCGCCGCACTGGACACAAATTTCCTGGTAAAGGCCCAGCCCCGATTCCTTGCCAATGAAGAGCGTATCCAGAGCGGGGATGACAGGAATATCCAGGAAGCGCGAGATCGTCTGCACCCCAAAGGCACAGGTCATGATCAAAAGCGCCTGGGCCTCCCGCATGGCTGGCTGATTCCCTTGCAGCGCTTCGTCGGTGAGATTATCGCACGCCACAGGGATGATCATGAACCCTGTGATCACCTTGCGGGCTTCCACCAACTTCTGCTTCATAGCCAGAACTTCGGCCTGGCCTCCTGTATGAGCCATGGTGGTGCAGGTCCCGCAACCGATGATAAAGACCCGCTCCATCTCTCCCAGGAGTCCCGTGACCTCCTCGAAGGGTTTCTGTTTTGTTATGGACCGAATCATCTTCCAGCTCCTTTGGTTGCTAAATAAATTAGGACGCAGATTTTCGCAGATAGACGCGGAAAATTAATACGCATGCATTTATACACAAGGACATAAGTGCTCAACAATTTGTCATTCCGGGCTTGACAAGCCTGCCCCGTACTTGATACGGGGGAATCCAGTGCATTTCTGGATTCCCGCTCCCCACTTTCGCGGGGACAGGTTTCGCGGGAATGACCTGCTTTGTGTTCATTAATGTCGTCATGTATAATCCTTTGACATTTGGCCGGCTAGGGAATAAGAATCTATATAATC
>JACRCA010000388.1 GCA_016234425.1 Deltaproteobacteria bacterium
TCGGTTTCTCCTTTATTCTTACGCGAAGATTGCCTCCAGACCCCGGCTAACTTCACGCCGGGGTGGCGGCTTTTGGAGACCGGGAGTTCTTAGAGATATCGGGCAGAGTTTCGAAACCCATGATTTCCGATTGGGGCTCAATAACATCTCCTTTTATCAGGTAACCGCATTCCGACAGGTACTCTTCCAGTGATCCCTGCTCACGCATTTCATCAAACTGGATTTTAACTACTTCCAATAAATTAGCTTTGGCCTCTTCCAAGGTTTGACCTTGGGCTACAAAATCCAGTTCGGGTATTTTTGCCAAAAACCATTTTCCCTTCTGCCATGTTTCGATAGTCACTTTTAGAGTCGGCATATGGATTTGTCCTCCTGGATGATCATAGTAATATAAGCCCAGTGAAAAAGTCAAACAGCCAGCCTCATTCGTTGATTTGGAAGTCCGAAGAGGGCGGCGGGGACGCCGCCCCTACTGATGGGATAGTGGGGATTGCTTCCGGACCCCGGATAGGGGGATGGCGCGATGCCCCCCGGGACAGGTCCCGCCATCCCTCACTCCTTGACAGCAAATCCTTCTCAGTGACTTTGGCAGGAACCGGCCGAGAAGGGACAGGCGCCGAGTTCCTTCTTATTTCTCGGTTGACAACAGTAGCTGTCGAACCCCATTCCTTTTTGTTGTTCAAAATCTCTCAGCAGATCAGCCAGGATGACCGAGGCTTCGGCCGTCAGCTTGACGCAACCCAGAGGATTATCCTGGTGGTTAAAGCCCTCCAGGATAACCCGGCAATTCAGGGAACCGAATTGATTTAAAAACCGGCCTTTGAATTCCTTGGTCACCGCTCCGCAATCCATTAAATTCTCGCCCGGTTTATCCCTCCCCAGGAGATAACCCAGGGCGATGACGCCGCCGGTAAAGGCCCCGCAGAGTTCCTCGGTAGATCCGGCTATCCCGCCTCCGAAGGCGGAAGCCGCCCTGACTGCTTCCGGGCGGACCTTTTCCGAGAAGGATTCCATAATCGTCCTTGAGATGACCTCGGAACAATGGAATCCGGACTGATAGAGACTGTAGACCTTTTTCTTGATTTGTTTGCTTTCCATTACTTTTTTCTCCTTTCTTTCTATATTTCGACATATATCGAACTAAAAAGACAAAAAAATTCTTTTTAATCCTTTTTCTTAAAAAACCCCTCTAATTCATTAACAATCTCTGGGTCGATCCAGCACTCGATCTTTTGGCCGGACCTGCGCATCTTGATCAAGCCCGCCAAACGAAGTTCTTTTATGTGATGGGAAACCGTAGAAGGGACTATATCAAGATTTTTCGCTAAATCTCCCACATAGGTGCTTTCCGGTGATTCAAAACTCCAGACTGTTCCCGGTACGCAGCAGGAGACCAGGCGGAGAAATATCTTCAGTCTATTGGGATTTGAAAGGGCTTTAAAGATCTGGGCATATCTTTCTATATCTTTTTCATTGTTCGACATGTTTCGAATTTAACAAATATCTTTCGAGTATGTCAAGAAAAAAATCCCGGATAAGATGTTTTTGCATATAATAACGCTTTACATTCTCATTAACGAACAATGACTTTCATCTTTTGATGCCAAGCAATTGCCGCGAAACAATCGCTTGGAGGATACACCACCCTCACCTCATACACAACTTTTGATCATAGCTCTAATCCACTACTTTACCCCTACTAGATCTCCCCTTTCCCAGTTCATTAAATTTCTTTGGTCAGGCCTTAACTTGAGGTATAATCCTAACTTTCAGATTCATAAATTAAGAAACCCTCTTCCAGTTTCGCCACCAAATTATAAGGAGGCACTTTCATGGGAGATTCTTGGGAACCCCGTTTCTCAACAGAGAGATGGGGTTTCTTGTTTGGGGTTTGATATGATTTGTTCCAAGTGTCAAACGAAGAATCCCGAGACTAAGAAATTTTGCACTGAGTGTGGAGCGAAGCTGTCACTTTTTTGCCCCTCCTGTCAGTCTGAGGTGAAGCCGACAGAGAAGTTCTGTGGCGAGTGCGGACATCCATTATCTCTTGTCGATAAGCCGCTTCCCAAGAAACAACCCTTTGATGCTAAGCTCGCCCAAATCCAGCGTTATCTACCCCAAGGTCTTGCCGACAAGATCTTGTCACAGCGGAATCATATCGAGGGAGAGCGGAAACGGGTGACTGTCATGTTCACCGACATGGCGGGCTACACCTCCATGTCGGAAAAACTCGATCCGGAAGAGGCCTTTATCTTGATGGAACAGGTTTATGAGGTCCTCATAAAGACTGTCAATGAGTACGAAGGCACGATTAACAAAATGACCGGTGATGGAATCATGGCTCTCTTTGGAGCCCCCATTGCACTTGAGGATGCCCCCCAGCGGGCCATCCGGACTTCATTGGTTATCCACCAAGAGATGGTTAAGCTCAGCGAAAAACTAAAGCAGGAGAAAGGTTTAAGCCCTATCAGGATGCGAATTGGCCTCCATACGGGGTCGGTGGTGGTGGGCATTTTGGGTAATGATCTGCGGGTAGAGTTCACGGCGGTCGGAGATACCGTAAATCTGGCCTCTCGGATGGAGGGGTTAGCAGAGCCTGGGACAACCTATGTGACTGAAGACACCTTTAAGTTAACCGAGGGGTTATTCCGGTTTGAGGCTATGGGAGAAAAGCAAGTCAAGGGCAAGGAAATACCAGTTAAGGTTTATCGGGTGATTGCCCCGAGCACCCAAAGGACAAGGTTTGACGTCAGTGCCGAACGGGGCTTGACGCCATTTGTTGGAAGGGAGCGGGGGTTGGAACTCCTATTGGATGGTTTCGAGCGAGTAAAAGAAGGAAGCGGCCAGGCCTTTTCGATTATGGGGGAGGCTGGGGTCGGTAAGTCCCGACTTTTGTATGAATTCAGAAAAGCGGTGGCCAATGAGGATGTAACATTTCTGGAAGGAAAATGCCTCTCCTTTGGCAGGGGCATAGCTTATAACCCCATCATCGATATCCTAAAGTCGAATTTCGATATCAAGGAAGGTGATAGCGATTCACATATTAGGGACAAGGTTATAAAGGGGATTAAACTACTGGAGGTGGATGAAGCTTCTACCCTCCCATACCTCTTGGAACTCCTATCGGTTAAGGACAGTGGAATCGACAAGATTTTCATGAGCCAGGAGGCCCGAAAAGATCGGATTATCGAGTCGTTGAAACAAATTGTCTTAAAAGGATCGAAAATTTGTCCCTTGATCATGGCCATTGAGGACCTCCACTGGATCGATAATAGTTCAGAGGATGCCCTAAAATACTTTTTGGAGATCATACCGGGGGCGAGAGTTCTGTTAATCTTTACATACCGTCCTGAGTTTGTGCATACATGGGGCGGTAGGTCTTATTACAACCAGATAAATTTGAATCGGCTCTCCAATTGTGTATTCCAGACCCATCCGGCCACTGATTCCACGGTGATCCGGCCACCCATTCCATGGTGATCCGGCCACCCGTTCCACGCGCATCCGGCCACTAATTCCACGAGGACCCGGCCACTGATTCCACGGCCATCCGGCCA
>JACRCA010000383.1 GCA_016234425.1 Deltaproteobacteria bacterium
ATTTCCTTTCCTCCCCGCAGCTCACCTGAAACAGCGTATTGCTCAGGCCAATCAGGGAGAAAAGGGCCAAGAATCCAAACCCGAGGAATATGGGAAGATAGACAATGACCATGGGAATACCCAAAGCTGGGCTCACGGTCTTTGTATGCATGGACGTCTGAATCAACACCGTACAGAAAGCGGAGGCCAATATAGAAAAAGCCGCCATGATGAGAAAAACGAGAAAGTTCGCGCTTCTCTGCCATTTGGGGGAGAGCCGATCTTTTATAAAAGCTACATTAATGAGCCCGCCTTTCTTCAGGGCCACACTCCCTCCGAATAGGACCATGTAAATGAAAAGGTACGTAGCCACCTCGTTAGACCAGTAGAGAGAGGCCCCTACGAAATACCGGAAGAAGATTTCCACGATGACTGTGGCCGCAAAACCTCCCAAGGCGGCCCCGACCACGATGGAAAGAGTTCTTTCTAAGATATCTCCCAAGCGATTCAATGCCGGAGCAAAGTGATCCATCCCTTTCTCCTTGTCCATAAAAAAGGGACCGGGAAAAAAATTTCTTTCCCGGTCCCACGGGCATTAGTTAAGGACCAAAATCTTTTTGACTGCGTCAACCCATTCCTTGGGCCATGGTTTAGTTGCCTCTGACCGAACTTTTTCGGTGGCATCAATGAAAGGCTTTAAATCTTTGATGTAATTGATCTTCGTACCCTTGGCTTCCATTTTCTTCAGTGCTTCCTGATCTTGCCTAAGGCATTCGTCGTCCATAGCCTTTGTCCATACCGGAATACATTCTATAATTATCTTCTGATTTTCGGCAGAGAGTTTATTGAAACTCTTCAGGCTCATAAGGAAAATTCCGCCATTGGAGAGTACGGGTAAATAAGTGACGTATTTTTGAACTTCGTAGAACTTCATTGCTTCCAGGGTAGCCGGACCATTTTCATTTCCATCCACCACGCCGGTTTGCAGGGCAGTGTAAAGTTCTCCAAAAGGAAGAGGAGTGGGACTTGAACCCAGAGCCTTATAAGCGTCTTTATGCAAAGGAACTTCCATGGTGCGAATCTTCAGTCCTTTGAAATCGTCCAGTTTGTTGATGGGTCTGATATTATTCATGGGCACTCGAAAAGCAGGCCCAGCAATGGACAGGGGCTTTATATCAACTTTCTCTCCCTCTTTGATCACCTCCTTGAGTACCCATTCCCCAATTGGCCCGTGCGTTACCTTCAGGAAATGATCCGGGCCTTTGAAGATAAAGGGAAGATTGTAGATGTTAAGGGGCTTGATAAATGTTCCGGTAACCCCCAGCGAGGTTGCCTGGAGGTCGATCGTCCCTAATTGCAGTCCCTCAGTGATGTCCCTTTCCCCTCCCAATTGCCCCAGCGGGAAGATCTTAATTTCCAATGTGCCCTTTGATTTCTCTTCTACAGCTTTGGCAAAGGCAACTCCAGCCACATGATAAGGATAGGTCACAGCATTCGCATGACCGTAACGTAAACTGACCTTAGCCGCCGCAAAAGAGGAAGAGGAACAAATCACAAACAACCCTATTAAACAAAGAATCAAAGTCGCTTTCTTCATCTTCCATACCTCCTTTAAAAAACTAAGGTTTCAAGTTTCCAGTTTTTCCCTCTTAGATTCTAGTTTGAAATTTTTCAGTTTAGACTCCGAACTTTAAACTTTAAGCTTTAAACTTCACCTCCCTCCTTCTTTCTCCAGGATTGCCGGACGGGTAAAATAAATCCCCGCCACCGTTAGGGAAAGTGGTGGATAGAGAATAGGGCGGGTGATCATCTCCGGCTCTTTCGCCGTAGCGAGAATGGTATCCTCCGATTTTGTCCCAGTGATTGATGGATTCCAGGCGAAGGGTTGATTTTCCTGAATAATGTCCGGCGTTTTGAAATTGACCCGGTAATCCCGGGGAACATATCCAATCGCACCCCCCTGGTGGTGGAGTCTCCACTCCTCCGGAAATCCTTTCTCCCGATAGGCCTCGATCCCCTTCTTTAGAACATCCCTCGCCAGAATACCTGGGCGGGTGTGGGCCATCAGGGTACAGTCCACAAACACATTGGCTTCATATTTCTCTTTTAGGGAGGCGGGCAATTTCCCGAAATATACAAAACGCGTAAGGCAGACGACCAGCCCCCACTTTCTGGCATTGATGGAAAACATCAAGAACTTTTCGACCTTTTTTTCAGTGGGAATGGGATGACGGAAAAGAGAGATTCGCTCATCAGCTGCCACCATCAACCCGATGGGATCAATCCGGTCCTTCCAGATCTCCTGGCAGAGCCGGCCCACGACTTCTGATTCCTTCTCCCCTTTTTTACTCTCCATCAAGGTCTTTTCCACAGCCAGGGAAACTTTTTCTCCGAGCCATCGATAGCGTTCCAGTTCCGCCGGAGTCAAAGAGTAACGTAATTGGGCGATCTCCTCGGCCATCATTGCGGTATGCGGGAAATGGACATCGCACCCCACAGGCCCTTCGCCAACCAAATCTTTCAATATGGCTCCTTCCTGATCTTCGCACCAGGGAAAAGTTTTAATGATAAAACCCTGCTTTTCCAGTCCTTCTTCCTCAATCATGCGCGGAGCTTCGATGTTGTTGCAGATAACAAATTTTTCTTTTTCCGTGATGAGCAGGGAGGTGGACCCCAGCTCGGTGGCAATTCCCACGAGGTTGAGGCCGCCCCCAGTCATCCAGGAGAAGTTCGCCTGACGCTTCAAGAGTAGAGCTTTCAGACCTTTCAGCCGCAGGAGATTCCTGACCCTTCGATCCTTTTCTTCAAGCTCATCTTTTGTCGCCATCAAGGCACCCTCTTTCCTGGTTTGATTTCATCCTTTTTGGGCCAAGACTTATTTCGCTAAGACTTCTGCCCAGGTCGTCACTGGCCATTCCTTCTTGAAGAGTTCTTCCACGGCGGGTTTTCCCTTCTCCCGGAAAGATTCTGCATCGGGAATCACCACCTGCATGCCCTTGCGCTGCAGTTCGAGGAGCAGTGCGCTCTCCCCCTTCTTAATCTTATCGTTGGCCCAGTTGGATGCGTCTTTAGCCGATTTGAGAATCAATTGTTGGTCCGCCTTGGACAATCCATCAAAAAAAGTTTTATTGATCGTAATCCAGCCTGCCTGTACTTGATGGTTGGTAATGGTGAGATGGGTTTGCACCTCATCCAGTTTGAAGGAGGCGATCTGTGGCAGGTCACCTTCTGATGCCTCAGCCTTTCCTTCCTTCAAGGACTTATAGAGCTCTGGAAGCGGGATGGAAATGGGATCTGCACCGATCTCTTTCCATACTGCGATCCAAGTCTTTACCGGGGGAAGCCTGAGTTTCAAACCATAGACATCGACTGGAGTATAGAGGGGTTTTTTTGATGTGGTCTGGCGAAGTCCCCGGTAAACAATACCAAGGGATACCTGGTTTCCATTCTTCTCCAACTGTTCTCTTGCCTTCTTTCCCAAGTTGCCTTCCCACACCCTCATGAAGTGGTCGAAATCCTTCATCACGTAAGGGGCGTTGAAGAAAAAATATTGAGGAGCAGAAACTTCGAGAGGCCGGCCTCCAGCGGCTTGTATTTCGACCTTTCCTTTGCTGCACCAGACATTAACTTCCTCCTCAGAAGTTACGCCTGGTTGGACCTGCACTTCGATTCTTCCGCCACTTCCCTTCTCCACCAGTTCTTTGAATTTCTCACTGGCATCGACAAGGATGTGACCTGTCTTCTGCGGACTACCTAAACGGATGACCTTCTTCTCCTGGGCAAAAACGCCATAGCCTGTAAACAAACATATTAAAGCAATCACTGAAAGAACGAGTACTAACCTTTTTGCCCTCATAACTTTCCCTCCTTTCACTTAAAATTATTTTTTAATCTCCTTGACCAATTTGCCGTAGAAATCATGATCATGGGCCATCAGCTTGCCGAAGTCTTCCGGGCCCAGGTAGGAAAGATTGACCGCCATGTCTTTGGCATTCTTGATGAATGCCCGATCAGCATGGGGCCTGGATTCACTCCATGGATGAGGAGAGCTCCAAGAAGGATGGCCGTCGGAGGAGCAAAAGGAATTCCCAGAACAAAGAGAGGGATGAAAGCGGACTGACAGGCGGAGTTGTTGGCAGACTTCTGATGGGAATTCCATTGCTGGCGGCTGAGTTTCCAACCAAGGAAGTCCAGATCATCATTCCCTGGTCAGCCGGAGGGGCAACTGATCTGATTTTCCGGGCCCTGGCGGCGAGCACTGGAAAGTATCTTGGCAAGGATCCTTTCGCTGGAGGTGGGCCAGCGGTGACCGCAATTTTGGGAGGGCATGTGAATGCCGTTTCAGTCTCTCCTCCTGAAGGGATCGAACATGTCAAGGCAGGGAAGCTGAAAATCATGGCCCTTTTTGCCAAAAAACGTCTGGGGCTATTTCCCGATGTGCCCACCGTGGGAGAACAGGGGATCGATTTTGTGATGGGGATGTGTGGTGGCGATTCCAAAACCGCTGATCAGAGGCTGGAGCGAATCGAGCATACCCTTTTCCTCAGAATCCTATCCATCCTTTGGGTAAAGGAATCTGCAGCCATCTGACAAATAAGAGATAGGAAGCCATCACGGTAATCAAGGATATGAAAACATTGGTAGCCCATCGTCTCACTCCCAGGATCTTAAGGAGGGCTAACATCAAAAGAAAAGAGGTAAGAGGATAACCCAATCGGTTAAAAAATAGGGTAGCCAGAACCATTGTTCCCATGAATAGAATGATTTGCCTGGATGACCCGGGTAAGACTTCAACCTTGCCTTTCTTCTCGGTGACCTTCGCGTTCTGGAAGTAAAGGGTTAGCAGAAAGAGACTGGCCAATCCCATGAGGAGCAGTCCCAGGCAGAGAGGAAACAATCCAGACCCGGCCATGCGAAACGTCCCAATAGGCATCCTTAAGGAAAGGAGGGCAGTAATTCCTCCAAAGAGAAAGAGAATAACTCCAGTGATTGCTTCGCTCCTTTTCAACCCTTGTCCCCTTTTTCTAAAAGAATCTATTCTTTAGGGAATCATTCATTCATTTTCTCCAGGGCTAAGTTCATTCAATTTTTATCTTCCACTCTTTACTCATCACTCATTACTCCTAACTTTTTATTCTTTGACCGCTCCGGCTGTCAATCCTTGCACTAAAAGCCTCTGCAATAAGAGATAGAGAACGATGGCTGGCATTCCGCCCAGCAAAGCTCCAGCCATCAACATGGGCCAGATGATCCGAAATTCGCCCACTGTCCTGGCAATCCCCAGCGTTACCGTGATCATCGACTCCGTGCTGGTAAGGCATAAAACCCAGAGAAGGTCTCCCCAGGCCAGGAGAAAAGCAAAAATGATCGTGGCCACCATCCCCGGCGCGGAGACAGGCAATATAATCCGAAAAAAAACCCCGAAGCGCGAACACCCATCCACCAGGGCAGCCTGGTCTAAATCATCTGGTATCCGGTCGATGAACCCTTTCATCATCCAGGTGGCGAAAGGAAGGCAGATCGTTAAAAAGGCGATGACCAGTCCCGTGCGCGTATCGTAGAGGCCAAATTTGCTCAAGATTTTGAAATAGGGCCCAACCAGGAGTACCCCAGGAAGCATTTGAGTGGCGAGAAAAAAGCCGATCAGGAATTTCCTCCCCTTAAAGATGAATCGGGAGAATCCGTATCCCGCCAGGGCTCCGAAAAACGTGGAGAGGGCAGCAGTGGCTAAAGAGATGACGGTGCTGTTCAAAAAGTAAATGCCGAAATTCTTCTTTACCCACATATAGATATAAGCATACAGAGTGGGTTTGATGGGAATCCAGGTGGGAGGAATACGAAAAGCCTCGGCTTCGGTCTTAAGAGAGGTGGAGAGCATCCAGATGAAAGGGACGAGGACGAATATGGACGCCAAGGTGAGAAATCCGTAGTTTTGGATGTTCTGGAAGATCTGTCTTTGAGATCCCTGAATCAAGGTCTACTCCTCTTTACTGATCATCCAGATATAGGGAAGGCTGACCATCAAAAGGACAATGGTCATGACCACTGCCACGGCTGAGGCATATTCAAATCGAAAGAATTGAAAATACTGCTTGTAGATGTAAGTGGAAAGGACTTCGGTAATATTTCCAGGTCCTCCCTGGGTCATGGCCTGGATGAGGCCGAAGCGCCTTACTTCCCAGACAATATCCAG
>JACRCA010000385.1 GCA_016234425.1 Deltaproteobacteria bacterium
CTATACGTCGGGCTGCTTCATCTTCGTGTAGCTCACCCCGCTCCAGCTTGAGCACGTAAATTTGCTTTTTTCCCAGGTCCAGGAGTTTAGGAATATCGCTCTTGCGGACCACACGTCCACGGCGAAAAGCGACCCCTTTGAATTTTCCCGGGACAATGCGGGTAATATCGTGCGCCAGCTTCATCCCTACGGCTTCTTCTAATTCAATCTTTTTAAGCATATGCGATCAACTTAGACGAGCACTTAATATTCCAAATTCGAAGCAGGAAATCCAAAATACGAAACAAATTTTTCATGATGGATTTAGCATCCGCGAATCCCGCCAAGGCGAGAAAAATCCGCCCCGCCCCCCTTTAAATAAAGGGGGGTTGGGGGGATTTAAAAGCTATCGAAAAATTACCGACGGCTGGCTCGCAGTTCAGCCGCCCGCAGCACGGAATCAATGATCTGCGCATAACCCGTACATCGGCAGAGATTTCCTTCAAATTGATCTTTGATCTCAGCAATGGTCGGCCGCGGATTTTCATCCAGCAATGCTTTGGTCATAAGAATCATGCCAGGTGTGCAAAAACCACACTGGAACCCATACTTCTCCAGGAAGGCTTCCTGGATTTCGCTCAATTCCCCTTGTTTGGCCAGACCCTCGACCGTGATTACCTCTTCCCCCTCACGCATCTGCACGGCCAGCAAAAGGCACGACCGCACGGGTTTTTCGTTCAGGAGAATCGTACAGGCTCCACAGTCTCCTTCATCACACCCCTTTTTTACACTTGTGAGGTTGAGCCTCTCCCGCAGAAAATCTAGCAAGGTTTCATTCGGCTCAGCTTCTTCGGCAACAGTCCTGCCGTTCAATTTAAATTGTATCAGCATGGCTCCCTCCCCAACCAACCTGTTCCAGAACTCTTTTCGTCAGTATATAAGACATTTCTTTCCGATATTCCGCCGAGGCGCGCACATCCGTAATGGGCTTTACTTCCTCTTTGATGCATTCTGCCGCCTGGGCGATATTCTGTTCATTAACCTCACTTCCCCTCAAGGTCTCCTCGACCTTCCGGCCGCGAATCGGAGTCGGAGCCACCGCCCCCAGAGCCACCCGCACTTCTTCAAATTTCCCCCCCCGAATCCGGGCGAAGGCGGCGGCCGAAACGACCGATAGGGTAAAGGCTTTCCGGCGGCCCAGCTTGGAAAAAGCTGAGTTTCCCTCTTGTATGGGGAGGATCACTTCCGTGAGGATTTCATCCGCTCGCCTAATGGTTTGCTCCGGTCCCAGGAAAAATTCTGAGAGGGAAACGATTCTTTCTCCCTGGGCATTTTGGATTTTCACGGAGGCGTTCAGGACGAGGAGCGGAGGAGCCGTGTCTGCGGCCGGTGAAGCAGTGCATAAATTCCCGACCATCGTTGCCCGGTTCCGAATGGGAGGAGAAGCCATCATGCTAATCGCTTGAGCAAGAGCCGGTGCCTTTTCTTTGATCAAGGGTGATTGCATGATCTCAGCCAAGCGCGTGAGCCCCCCGATATGGAGACCATCCTTTCGCAGTTTGATCCCCGAAAAGCCGGGGATGCGATTCAGATCGATGACCACCTCGGCTGTGGCCATCCTTTTCTTCATCTTGGGAATCAGGTCGGTCCCTCCGGCCAGGAGTCTTGCTTTGCCCTTATACTTCTTCAACAGATTGAGCGCTCCCTTCAGCGACGAAGGGGCCATATAATCCATTTTCGGTAAAGGTCTAACTTCTGCTTCCATGGCTCTTCTTCTCCCTCAGGGCAAAGTAAATTTTTTCCATCCCCAGCGGAATTTCGTGGAAGCGGATACCCACCGCCTGGTAAAGGGCATTGGTAATGGCCAGGGGCGTGGCGATGAAGGCGATCTCTCCTACCCCTTTGGCGCCAAAACCCGAATACTTGAATTCATCTTCCACCACAACCAGGTCAGCCATCTCCGGCATATCCTTGATAGTTGGGATCAAGTAGTCTGTATAGGAAGGATTCATCATCCTGCCCTCTTTACGTACCACCTTCTCGGTCAAGGCATAGCCCAACCCTAAGAGACCACAACCATACACCTGGCCTTTGACAACGGCCGGCTGGATGATCTTGCCAGCTGCCACTCCCGGAATGAGCCGGAGAACATCCACCTGTCCGGTCTCCAGATCGACTTCTACTTCCGCAATCGTACAGCCGAAGGTGTAAGCGGCGTAAGCATCTCCCTGCCCTGTCTCCGGGTCAGGGAATCCCCTCCTCGCTTTTATGAACCCATACTCTGCCGGAGGAATTCCCCTCATGTACATCTCATAAGCCAAATCTTTGAACAAGATTCTTTGGGCGGGATGGTTGAGATTATACGTCTCACCATTCTCAAAGGCGACTTCCTCCTCGGAACATTCCCAAAGTTCAGCGGCGAGTTTGTTCATCCTCTTGCGGATCTTCAAGGCGGCATCCACCGCCGCCGTCCCGCCGATGATGGTTCCCCTCTGGGCATGCGTTTCCCCGCTATCTGGCATCGTCCCAGTATTATTCGCATCCACCCTGACCCGCTCAAAGGGGACTCCCAGAACTTCCGCCACCATCATGGCATGGGAGGTGATTGTTCCCTGTCCAATCTCCACGATTCCGGTCGAATAGCTCACGCTGCCATCTGGGTTTACGATGACCGAAGCTCCGGCCCAATCGCGCTTAAAGCCCGTGGTGCCGCAACCATGCCAACTGCATCCAACACCGATACCTCTCCGCTTTTTGCCCGTCTTGTCGCTGGCGTATTGAGCACGCTTGCTGCTCCAGTCCGCCTTCTCCGCGACTTTTTGGATCAATTCTTTGATTCCAACCGCGTGGTCGAGGAGCTGGTTCGTCCCTGTCCGCGAGCCAGGGACCAGGGCATTCTTCAGCCTGAATTCCACGGGATCCATATTCAGCGCTTCGGCCATGATGTCCATCTGGGATTCAGCAGCAAAAAGCATCTGGGGATTCCCGAAGCCGTTGAAAGCTGCATTGGGCAGGTTATTGGTGTAGACTGCTACTCCATCGACTTTGACGTTTTCCACTTCATAGACTCCGGTGGCATGGTAGGCGGCTCTCTTGGTAAAGCCCACGGACCAGGTGGCGTATCCTCCGGCGTCCACGATGTAATCTACTTGAATAGCCCTCACCTTCCCATCTTTCGTAGCTCCTGTTTTGTAGCGGATTTCAAAGGGACCTCGCTTGAATCGATAGGCGAACGATTCGTATCGGGGATAAACGATCATGGCCGGCCTGCCGAGTTTGACCGCAGCCAGGGTGGCCAAGCAGCAAATGAGCGGGCCGTACGTATCTTTTCCGCCAAATCCGCCCCCAATGTAGGGAGTCATAACAGTCACTTCCGAGTCTTTCCATCCCAATACGCGAGCCACGGTATGTCTGGTCCGGAAGGGGTTTTGCGTGGTTCCGATCACGGTGACGCCTCTCATTCCCGTGGGAATGGCCACCGCCGCTTCTGGCTCGATGTAGGCATGATCCTGGGAGCCAGCCCGATAGGTCCTCTCTACGATCACATCACAATGGCGGAAGGCCTCGTCCGCGTTTCCCTTCCTTATTTTGGCGTCCGCAGCGATGTTACTATGTTCATGAATCTTGATACTGCTTTTCAGCGCCTCCCGGGGATCGAAGATGGCCGCCAGCTCCTCATATTCCACTTGCACCCGGTCCGCCCCCTCCCAGGCAGTTCTTTCATCCCGCGCGGCAACCAGAGCCACAATGTCCCCTATATATCTCGCTTTGGTAGTAAGGATGGGCTGGTCGTCCACCAGATAGCCGATCTGATTCTCCCCCGGTACGTCTTCTGCGGTGATCACCGCCTCAACTCCCGGGACCTTCAGCGCGCTGGCCTTGTCGATCCTTTTGACGACGGCATGGGCGTAGGGACTCCGGACGGCTTTCACGCGCAGGGCTCTTTCCACCAGGAAATCGGCAGCGTATTTGGCCAGCCCGGTCAATTTTTCAATGCCATCCACCCTTTTAACGTCTTTTCCTACTACATTGTAACTCCTACCATGCAGCAGGTGTTTTACTTCCTCCAGATACTCAAGCTCCATACGAACCCCCTTAATCCACAATCTCCTCGTTGCTGATTAATACCCAAAAAAAATTCCTATGCACTCTTACATAAAAAATATCTCCCCTCCATTGGGAGACTGTATCGCAATTCGTCATGCCCGCGGACGCGGGCATCCAGTCGGGTCAAATCATTGAACAAATCCTGCCGGTATGGAAACTTCGTCATATCAAGATAGCACTGGATTCCCGCTTTCGCGGGAATGACGGCTCCTTTTTTCCATTACGACACAGTCTCTAGCGGGAGGGAAATAAAAGCTGAATTTTCAAGCCATTCGTTTCCTTTGTTCCTTTATGGCCGCCAGAACATTCTCCGGCGATAGCGGCAATTTCTTTATCCGGACGCCGAGCGCGTCATAAACAGCGTTGGCCAGTGCGGCCGCTGTGGGGGGCGCTGCGACTTCCGCCACCCCTTTTGCGCCGAAAGGACCGAAGGGATCATAGGTTTTCGTGAAGTAGATTTCCAGGGGCGGCGGGTCAAAGGGGCCGGGGGTCCCGGAGGTCATGAAATCCGGGTTCAACAAGTGTCCGTCCCGATAGACCATCTCCTCAGTCTTGGCAAAACCCAAACCCTGGAGGACCTGTCCCTCTATCTGCCCTTCTGCCCCAACCGGGTTGATAATATTTCCGCCATCATTGGCAGTCCAAACTTTGAGAACCTTGATTTCACCCGTCTTGTCGTTCACCTCCACTTCAACTGCCTGACAGGCAAAAGAATAAGTGGAGCAAGGACTGGTTTGCTTGGTGGGGTCCATTTTGGTAGTATCAGGCTCATCCTGACCGCTCCCTCTAATCCTTCTTCCCTTTTTCCGAAAGAGGGCAAAATGGGCCACCTCGGCCACACTGGCCTTGGCCTGAGCTAAACCTCGGATGAAAATCTTTCCCTTCTGCACAGTCAAGTCAGCAGGATTCGCTTCCAGCATTTCGGCAGCTTCTTGCAGAAGGATGCGCTTCGCCTCTTCGGCAGCTCTCATCACCGCGATGCCACCGGAGTAGGTGACCCGCGAACCCCAGGGGCCCAGAGAGTAGGGAGTGATATCTGTATCGGGCAGAAGGATGCGGACGGATTCCAACGGCACCCCCAGAACTTCGGTCGCTATCTGGCAAAATGTCGTGTCCCGCCCCTGGCCGTACTCACCCTCACCGGAATAAATGATCACTTCACCATCTTGCAGGATCTCGACGTGGGCATTACTCCCGGCAAATCCCTCGGAATGGCGATCGTCCACCTCATGGATGGTGCAGCCCATACCGATGCCTTGCTTCAGGTGTCGTCTCTGGCCTCGTTTCTCCTTCCAACTGGATGCCTGCACAACATGCTCGATGGCCTCAGGAAGCCCGCAACTGCTGATCTTCCAGCCATGGACGGTTATGTCTCCAGAGCGGGTAGCATTCTTCAGACGCAACTCTGCCGGGTCCATACCGAGGTCTTCGGCGATCATGTCCAGCTGAGAATCGAAGGCAAAAGTGTTTTGCGGGCTTCCATAGCCCCGGTAGGCTCCAACTGGACTCTTGTTGGTATAGACCAGCTTGGCATCCGTACGGATGGCTGGAATGCGGTAAAGGTTGTCGTTTCTGTGGGAGCAGACGATGATCATGGCGGCAGCCATGTCGCAGTAGGCCCCGGCGTCATAGAAGAAGTTTAGCTCCCGCCCCAGGATCGTCCCATCTTTTTTGACGGCGGTCTTCACATAGTAGCGGCCGCCATAACGGGGGCGACTGGCAAAGTATTCTTCTTCCCGGGTATAAACCATCTTCACCGGCCGCCCCGTCTTTTTACTCAAAACAGCCGAGGCTGGATATATGGAGTTGAGGACAACCTTGCTGCCGAAAGATCCGCCGGTATGGCACTGAATAATTCGAATACGGCCTACGGGTACCTTCAGGACGCGGGAAAGCATGATCTGAATGCCAGAAGCATTCATGGTTCCGGTATATACAGTGATCTTGTCCCCTGCATCCCACTCTACCACGCAGGCGTAAGGCTCGGCATAGGACTGGTGAACCCGTTGGGTGTCGAACCGATCTTCCCGGACCAGGTAAGCGTCGGCCAGGGCCCGATCCATATCCCCCTTGTTGATCTGGATGCGCACGCCGATATTGTTAGGAGCATCTGCATGAAGCTGCGGCGCCCCTTCCTTTGCCGCATCCTCCGGGTCAAAAACCGCTGGCAGGTCCTCATATTCCACGACGATGCGCTCTATGGCTTCCATGGCGACATCCTCGTCTATGGCAGCGACCGCCGCAATCTCATCGCCCTTAAAGCGTACCCGATCCGCAGCGAAAACGGTCATGTCCGCCCTGCGGTCAGCAAACCCATAGACCACAGGAGGCAGATCCTGGGCCGTGATGACTGCTTTCACGCCCGGAACCTTCAAGGCCGGGGATACATCAAGGTGATGGATTCGGGCATGGTGCCGCCTGCTCCTCAGGATCTTCCCGATCAGCATCCCTGGCAGAACCAGATCGGAAGTATACACTGCCCAGCCCGTGACCTTCGGAATGGAATCCGGACGACTCACCCTTTTGCCAATAATATTAAACTCCGGCATGGGCAACCTCATAATTGCGAGAGCGATGGCCTTCGAAATGGGTCAGAATCTCATGCAGTCTGGCCTCGATGACTTGTCTCTTGAATTCCACTGAGCCGCGAACGAAGGAAACAAGGCTCAGCTCTTCCGCAGCCTGTCGGGCTATGCTTGCGGGATTTTGTGTTCCTTGATCTAACATCATTTCCGCTTTCCGTGCGCGGAGCGGTCGGGTGGCCACGCTGCCTACCACAATCCGAGATCCAGACCCATTTCGGGGTGGGAGCACAGAAATGGTGAAGGTGGCGAAGTCCAGATTATTCTGCGGCCGGAACTTGACAAAGGCTCCGGATCCTTTTGCTGCGGGGAGGAGCACCTCTGTCAGGACTTCACCCGGCTCGAGGGCCAAGTAATCGATCCCATCTGCCAAGAAGAACTCTTCCACGCTGATGAGGCGCTCTTTTTCATCGGAAACCAGCCGCAATTTAGCGTCCAGGGCCACCAGAGGCCCCACCGTCTCTCCAGACTGAAGAGCAAAGCACCCTTTGCGGCTCTTGGGCACCACGTAGCATTTGTTGCCTCCCGCAGCCTTGCGGCACTCGGGATATTCAGATCGCCAGAAAGGAGAACGATTATAAAACCAGCACCGGCTATTCAAACAGATATTACCGCCAAGGGTAGCTTTATTTCGAATCTGCGCCGAGGCCACGGCCAAAGCTGCCTGGGCCAGCATCGGGTAGCTCTGGTTGATCCCTGGATGGCGGGCTACCTCATCCAGCGTCGCCATGGCTCCGATGACGAATCTCCCGTTTCCATCCGGGCGAATCTCCCTCAGACCCGCTATGCCCTTGAGATAGATGATGGATTGGGGGGCGATAAGTTTATGCTTCTGCAAAACGAGCAGATCTGTACCGCCGGCCATGAGAATAGCCTCAGAGGGCGGCCGTTCCTTGATCAGGCGACTGGCTTGCCTCACACTCTCCACGGATATGAATTTGACCTCAGGCATTTTGCAGTCCCTCAGCCGAAACCCTTTTGACCGCATCGATGATCTTGTAATACCCAGTGCAGCGGCACATGACGCCTTTAATCGCCTCGCGGATCTCCTCCTCATTGGGCTTTCGCCTCTGTTGCAGAAGGGAGTAGATGGCCATGACCATTCCTGGCGTGCAGTAACCGCATTGGATGGCTCCCGCTTCCACGTAAGCCTTCTGAATGGGATGGAGGCGATCCCCTTCAGCCAGTCCCTCTATGGTCAGAACCTGGCCTCCTTCAGCTTCCAGAGCCAGAGTCAGGCAGCTGTTGATGGCTTTCCCGTTCAAAATGACCGTACAGTGGCCGCACTGGCCCTCGCCGCAACCTCGCTTGGTCCCCGTCAACATGAGTCGGTCCCTGATAACATCCAGAAGGGTCTCATCGTCACGGACAGAAAGCTGGACTTGCTCACCGTTGACCCAGAGATTTAGCAACCTGGCCATCTCATCTCCCTTCATCGATGAATAATCGGACCTTTCCTTTTCCGAAATCACTGGAGACCTTCACGC
>JACRCA010000386.1 GCA_016234425.1 Deltaproteobacteria bacterium
ATGGCTTGGAGAAGGCGGTCATCAATATGCTGAATGGGCAGATCCAGATATTTGCAGATCTTTTTTTCTTATCGCATCAAACCGATTAGGTCCGGAGTGATGTGCGCGGGATGGGTGTAAAGCAGACGAATCCACCTCAGACCTTCTATCCTCACCAAGCTTTGCAGTAGGCGGACCAGGTCTGTACTATCGCCGAGGTCCCGGCCATAAGCGGTCACATCCTGGGCGATGAGGTTGATCTCCTTCACACCCCGAGAGACTGCCTGTTCGACCTCCAAGAGAACTGAGGACATCATCCGGCTACGAAACTTCCCCCGGATCTGGGGAATCACGCAGTAAGAACAACGGTTGGAGCACCCTTCAGCAATCTTTATATAGACGCTGCCAGGAGTCGTAGTGAAGATGCGGGGAGTCCTGTGGTCATACAAGTAGGTGGGGGGGCCAATGAATTGTTTCTGGAAAAGTTCGCCTTTAGCAGATTTTTCCAGAAGGTCGGCAATCTGGTGCAGCTCCCCGGTTCCCAGGAAGAGATCCACCTCCGGAAGTTCTTTAAGCAACTCCTCCCCATAGCGCTGAGGCAAACAACCTGTTACCACCAGCCGCTGACATTCTCCCCTCTCTTTGGCCGCAGCGATGGTGAGGATTGTTTCTACAGATTCCTCTTGGGCCTCACGGATGAAGCTGCAGGTGTTGATGATGACCACGTCCGCTTTATCCTCAGGGGTAGGAATCCAACCCTTCTCTTGTAGAAGGCCGAGCATAACCTCGCTGTCCACCAAGTTCTTGGGGCATCCCAAGCTGATCAGGCGCACGGTTTCCCTCGGCTGGCTCACGGCAGGATTATCGCCCGGTTCCGCCGGCTGGCGGGGCTCCAGGTACGGTGAATACTTCCACACCTTTTGGGGGCTTGAAGGTAAAAAGAGAGTCGGAAAGATTGTTGTCAAATTGGATCTTGGAAAAGTTTATTTGGGTAATATTGCCCATGGCATCCTGGATTTTGGCCTGCAGGATCTTAAAATCCTCCCGATGGACAACCAGAAAGAGTTTTTCCAAACTCCCCTGCGCCTCCAAAGGGGTCAGCTCCAGAAAGTAGTCTTTATCCGAAGAAGGCTCCTGGACAAAAAGAGGTTCAAAATCTTTCTTGAGGTTTCCGATTCCAGCCAGGAACGTCGAGGGTGCCTTAGACTGGAAGGCCTGGGCCGTCCTGCTCACGATCACTTGCTTGTCTTCCGGCCTGTACGTCCAGAGGGTTTTCCCATCGGAGATGATCTCCTGTCGGGTCGGCTTGCGGTAAACCCAGCGCATCTTCCCGGGTTTCTTAAAATAAACCATCCCTTCCGCTCGCTGCTTTTTCCCCAGGCTTTTGATCAGAGATTCTTGCACAAAATTGGCCTTAAAATCTGTGTGCATCTCATACCGCTCCTGGACTTTAGCCACTACCTCCCCCAGGGAAAGGGTCTGAGCTCTACCAGGAGCAGGCAAGATTGCCCCCAGCGAAAGTATCAACAGGCCAGAACAGATTTTCGAAAACATCCTTCTTATAATTTCTTGAAATAAACTTCCCGCGGCTTGCTGCCGTCTGCCGGGCCGACAATGCCCTCCTGCTCCATCTTCTCGATCATCCGCGCGGCCCGGTTGTACCCCACCCGCAACTTCCTCTGGAGCATGGAGATCGAGGCCTGCCCTGACTCAGTAACTACGGCCACGGCCTGATCGTACATCTCATCGTAGCCATCAGATTCGGCTTCCGGGATCTGCTCTTTGATTTTCAGGATGGAATGATCGTAAACTGGATGCCCTTGCTTCTTCCAAAACTCTACAATCCGGAGAATCTCCACCTCAGAGACATAGGCCCCATGGACCCGGATCAAGCGGGAAGTTCCCGGGGGGAGGAAAAGCATGTCCCCCGACCCCAGAAGATGCTCGGCCCCGTTCTGATCCAGGATGGTCCGCGAATCGGTCTTGGAAGAGACCTGAAAGGAAATACGGGTGGGGAAATTGGCCTTAATGACTCCAGTAAGTACATCCACGGATGGCCGTTGCGTGGCAATGAGCAAATGAATCCCCGCGGCCCGGGCCATCTGGGCCAGGCGGGTCAGAGAGGCTTCTACATCACGCGCCGAAACCACCATCAAGTCGGCCAGCTCATCGATGACAATGACGATGTACGGGAGGGGGGAGAAACTTTCCCCGGTGCGCTCTTCCAAGCCTTCTATTTCTTTGAACAGGGTTCCGCCCTTGCGTCGTGTCTCCTTCAGCTCCTTTTCCACTTTCTGGTTGTAGCGCTCAATGTTGCGAACGCCTTTCTCCGCCATCAGCCGGTAGCGGATCTCCATCTCCTCCGTGGCCCATCGCAATACCTGGGCCGCTGCCTTGGGATCATAGACCACGGAGTGGAGGAGGTGGGGAATTCCCTCGTAAACCGAAAGCTCTAAACGCTTGGGGTCGATCATCAGGAACTTCACTTCTTCCGGGTCTGCTTTGTAAAGCAGGCTGCAGACCATGGAGTTCAGGGATACGCTTTTCCCCGCTCCCGTTGCTCCCGCCACCAGCAAGTGGGGCATCTTGGCCAGGTTGGTTAAAAAAGGACTGCCGAAAATGTCCTTGCCCAAGGCCAAGCTGAGCTTCGCTTCGGCCTGGGAAAATTCTTCACTCGAAAGAACGTCTTGCAAGTAAACGGGTTCGCGGATGGAGTTGGGGATTTCAATGCCCACGGCCGCCTTTCCCGGGATGGGGGCCACGATGCGCACGCTGATGGCTCGCAGGGCCAGGGCCAAGTCATCGCTGAGGCCCAGGATCTTGTTGATTTTAATCCCCGGGGCCGGCTCATACTCGTACATAGTGATCACCGGCCCTGGCCGAACTTCCACCACCTTCCCTTCCACGCCAAATTCTGCCAGCCGTTTCTCCAGAATCTTCGCATTGGCCAGCAAGCTCTCGCGGTCCACCTTTATTTCCTTCTGCTCTAAGCTTTCCAGGAGGGAAAGAGGAGGAAGGACGTAAGAACCCCGGGAGTCCATAAAGGGGAATTGCTCTTGTTTTTCCAAGACCACTGGAGCAAGCTCTTCAGCAGCTCCTTCTTTCTTAACGATCAGGGGAGGGAAGGATTCTTTTTCCTTCTTGGGCTCTTTGCTCACTTCCTTCTTTTTGGTCGGGCGGCCCTTCCAGAGGTTTTGCCCTCGTTCCCCGATCATGGAAACAAGGCGGCTCATGGCCCTGCCCGCTTCTACCCAGGATAGACTGGTCAGGACCATTACCGAGATGACCAGCACCAGGGCAAAAAGGAGCAAGGCGCCGCTAAGGTTCAGGTACCTCTCTGCAGTCCGGGCAAAAAATAATCCTAATGCTCCTCCGCTATCGAGCATCGCTCCAAATATGCTTACCTTCCCCAGACCCATAGAAAGAAAGCCACTGGCCGCCACAAAAAGGCCTACCAAAGAGGCTATTTGGGGGCTCCGGAATGACATTTCGGGAAAAAGAAAGAGTTTTAAGGAGAATAGAATAAAGAACGGAGGCCACAGGATGGCCACCAAACCAAAGATCTGAAGAAAAATATCTGAAAGGTGAGCACCGACAAACCCCATCAGGTTGGCGGCTTTCTGGGGTTCCGAGATTTGATTGTTGAAAGAGGGGTCGTCGGGGTTGTAGGAAAACAGGCTAAGGACCAGGAGAATAGCGAAGGCGAAAAGGATCACCCCGAAGATTTCTCTTTTCAAGCTGGACCGGCCAGAAGCTGATGTCCTTCCCATTTAAAAAGATGATAATAAAGAAAAGGCCGGATGTCAAAAGAAAAGAGTTGCCTATTGCCTATTGCCTTTTACTGTTTAAGGTTTTGGATGATCGTTTCCCGCACTCTTTGGATCAACGGGCGAATCTCCCGCAGGGGAATGCCCTGGGTAGGGATTGGCTTATCGACATGAATCTCTATGGTGGCAGGCCAGAAACACCAGCCATGGCGAGGGAGCATCTGAAAGGTTCCGGATATGGAGATCGGCAAAATGGGGACTTTAGATTGCAGGGCTAAGAGAAAGGCACCTCTCTTGAATTCTTTCACCTGGCCATCTGGGCTGCGAGTTCCCTCAGCAAAGACGATGACACAAGTCCCGTTTTCCATGAGCGCAACCGCCCTTTTCAGGCTTTTTAGGGCCGATAGGGAACTTTCGCGATCGATCAGGATGTGCCCGGATAGGTATAAGACCCAGCCAAAAATTGGAAACCAGATGAGGGACCTTTTGGCGATGAAGCGCACGGGCAGAGGAATGGCCGCGATGATCCCGGGAATATCCAGGATGCTGGCGTGATTGGAGATGAGGATATAGGCCCGGTCCTTTCCCAGGTGTTCAAGACCCACGGCATTCACGTGAATGCCATTTGTGCGCAATAGCCACTTTCCCCAGGTTCGCTGGAAGAAGGAGGGCCAACGGCCTGACCGGTCAAAAAGGCAACTGGCAAAGGCGAGAATGCCCAAAATAGCCGTGTATATAGCTGCTGAAAAGATGAGGAACAGGGCTCGGAGGAAAGCATTGAAATGGAAGGAGTGATTCCCTGCCATGAACAGCCCATGAAATGAGAGGAGCTGGATGGAAGGGGTCGTCAGCCATCCAGCCCCTAATCAAAATAAAGGGAAAATCCTTTATTTCTTAAAGGAAATG
>JACRCA010000008.1 GCA_016234425.1 Deltaproteobacteria bacterium
AGATGAGCTGCCTCTTTACTTTCCACCCGGCCACTCTAAGACTACAAATCGCCGGCTGCTCGGTCCGGGACCATTTGGTTCCGATCGCGTGGAAGTGGTCTTTGGTCAGATCGAATACGGTGGCCAAGCCGACCCGCACTCTCATCCAGATGTGGAGCAGGCCTTCTTGGTGCTGGAAGGGAAAGCTGTGGTGGAAATTGAGGAAAAAATTGCAGAAGTAGGTCCCAATGATTTCATCTTCATTCCACCGGGAATGAGCCACCGAGTCACCCCGTTAGACGGGCCACCGCTCAAACTTCTTATCATCTATGCCCCTCCCCTTTCCTCCCTAAAAAGATCTTAAAGGTTGGACAGAAAAGACTTTAGGTATTCGTCCGAATGGTCGATATAAATGAATAATATTCGTGGAATAACCATAATCTGGATGATGGGTTCGCCGGATGAAATATGAAGAGTTCTTAAATTTTCTACAGAATGTCGGCAAAGATCCCTCCCGCCTGATCTTCGAAGACGAGCTTACGGGCATTTATAATCGTCGTTTTCTGCTCAACTATTTTCAGTATAAAGTCCCCTGGGATGCTTTGCAGGAAAATCCCCTTTCGTTGATCATGATGGACGTGGACCATTTCAAGAAAATCAATGATACATACGGGCACAGTGTCGGGGATCAGGCCTTGATTTGGGTCGCCGGCCTGCTCAAAGAAGTAGCTGCGGACGAGAATCTGGCCATCCGTTATGCGGGGGATGAGTTCATGATCCTCGTAGTCCGCGGGGAAAAGAACGTGGCCCTGGAAATGAGTAAGCAACTTCTTAGGCGGGTCAATGAGGAACCCTTCCGGATTAGCCAGGAAGATAGGAAGGAAGAGAGGTTACGCATCACCCTCAGCATGGGGATTGCTTCCGCCCCAGAAGATGCCCAAGCCGGCAAGAGCCTAATTCAAAAGGCCGATACGGCTCTTTATTACGCGAAAAAAGAAGGGCGGAATCGCTTAGCCAATGCTGGAGAGATCGCTCCCGAGGAAGTATTTGCCAGAACAGCCCTGCACCAACTGGAAGGGGAAAAAATCGCCGGCCGCAGGCAACAACTCGCCCTGGCTGCTGAATTCCTTAAGAAGTTCGGCCAGGGTCAAAGCCACTTCCTGATCGTTGAAGGCGCTGCTGGTATGGGCAAAAGCACATTCTTGGAAACTGTCTGGCAAAACTTAGCCCAGAACAAAAAGATTTGGCAAGCCAAGGTGAACGGAACACCCCAGGAGACGTTCCGTCCATATTATTTGACAACTAAAATCCTGGTAGAGCTTCTGAACCAACGAAAGGACAGAGGGGGCGGTGTCTTTGAGAAACTGAACTTAAAAGAGTTGGCCTATCTTTCCCACATCCTCCCCCAACTAAGAAGCCCGGAAGAAACCCCGGTAGGGGAAGAGCCTAGGGCAATGCGGGAGGGCGTTTTTAATACCCTTGTCCATTTTATTCCTAAAGTAATCGAGTCCTCCCCTCTTGCTTTGTTCATCGATGATCTGGATCTCGCTGATGAGGCTACTCTTCTTCTTCTCCGTCAGCTGATGCGCCTCCAACAGTTCCCCCTCTTCATATGTAGCTCTTCCACAAATCCGAGACAGTTTCAAATCGAAGGGCAGGAGGTCCCCCTGGGGGTCTTCTACCAGTCCTACCATCAAGAATTGGATATTCATAAGATAAACCTCACTCCCCTTACCGCTGCCGACATTACCGACCATCTGCGCGGAGTTTTCCCCCAGGTGAGTATCCCGGCAAGCTTCGAAAAGACTCTGGAGCAGATTACCCAGGGGAATCCCCTTTTCCTCGGCGAGATTCTACGCAAGCTGGTCCTGGAACAGAAGATCGCTCTGACGGGTCAACAGTGGATCATCGAACCATTGGAAATAGATTATCTACCGAAATCTCTGGAAGCGATCGTCAGCCAGAAGATTGCCGCTCTCGACGAAGAAAGTCGTCAATTACTCCAGCAGGCCTCGGCCTTCGGGGAAGACGTCTCCTTAAGCCTGCTCACCGGGAGTTCAAAGGAAAAGGAGGCCAAAGTCCTGGAATTTATCGATCAGGCAGTGGCTCAGGGATTAATCAGATCAGACTTTCATTTCAATGATGAGACCATCCGCTTTCTCGGCAAGCGTATCCGGGAAATTACCGACGGGGCCATCCAACCGGATCAGAAGCGCAAATTGCACGAACGCATCGGATCCTACCAGGAAACCCTCTATAAGCAAAACCTCTTACCTTCGGCAGCTACTCTGGCTTATCACTTCAAACGCTCGGCCAACCAGGAGAAGGCCAAAACCTACGAGCAATTCCAGGCCGATTATGATCAAAAGATCTTCAGTTCTTCAGAAGTCATCCAGTATGTGGTCGAGAGACGGAGTGAACTTCCCCCTCCGGGTGCTCCCCTGGATCCAGCCAGCTTGGCTCAGGTTCCTGCGGTCCTGCGCTGCCTTCTTACCTCCTTGCGGAACATCAAATTTTATCCCCCTGGAAGCGAGGCGATTATTACCATAAATCGCCAAGTGAAGTTTGCCATCGACCCGATCTTGGAAAAAAATGCCAGCCTCACAATCTTTAAAGTCAGACAATCCTTGATGATCAACGGACAAAAGGTAGATGTCAGCGATTTTAAATTGGTCGCGGAAGAACTCTTGAAAATTCTGGATCGGGCCGAGCTGCAGGGGATTGTTTTTCATCAGGGGCTCACTGAACAAGAAGTAGAAGTTTCGCTGGAAGCCATCGGGCGGATAAAGCCTAAAATGATAGACAAAGATTACTGGCAACGCTTCACTGTTGAACAACAGCTGACGCATGTAGAGTTGAAGCAGGTTCGATACACCATCATGGTGGAGCGAGAGGCTCAGGCCCTAAGGGAAAAAACTTCCCCCG